>NZ_JBSFZS010000091.1:0-32847 GCF_053600395.1 Streptomyces sp. NPDC005070
GCGGCCACCACACCAACCGCCACCGGCCCCCACCCCCACGGCGCCCCCCCCCACTTCTCTCAGCTACTTGCTAGCGGTGAGCTTTCAGCTCTGGCCGCCGGCGAGCTTCTCGCGGAGGGCGGCGAGCGCCTCGTCCGACGCCAGGGCGCCGGAGTTGTCGTCCGACTCCGAGGAGTAGGAACCGCCGCCGCCGCCACCGGAGGCAGCCGGAGCCGCGCTGGAGGTGCTGGCACCCTCAGCCTCGGCCTGCGCGTCGGCCTCGCGGGACTTGATGACCTGAGCCTGGTGCTGCTCGAAGCGCTGCTGCGCCTCGGCGTACTGGTTCTCCCACACCTCACGCTGGGACTCGAAGCCCTCGAGCCAGTCGTTGGTCTCGGGGTCGAAGCCCTCGGGGTAGATGTAGTTGCCCTGGTCGTCGTACGACGCGGCCATGCCGTACAGGGTCGGGTCGAACTCGACCGAGGCCGGGTCGGCACCGAAGGACTCGTTGGCCTGCTTCAGCGAGAGGCTGATGCGACGACGCTCGAGGTCGATGTCGATGACCTTGACGAAGATCTCGTCGTTGACCTGGACGACCTGCTCCGGGATCTCCACGTGGCGCTCGGCCAGCTCGGAGATGTGGACCAGACCCTCGATGCCCTCGTCCACGCGGACGAACGCACCGAACGGAACGAGCTTGGTGACCTTACCCGGGACGACCTGACCGATCTGGTGGGTCCGGGCGAACTGCTGCCACGGGTCTTCCTGCGTCGCCTTGAGCGACAGGGAGACACGCTCGCGGTCCATGTCGACGTCGAGGACCTCGACGGTGACTTCCTGGCCGACCTCGACAACCTCGGAGGGGTGGTCGATGTGCTTCCAGGAAAGCTCGGAGACGTGCACCAGACCGTCGACGCCACCCAGGTCCACGAAGGCACCGAAGTTGACGATCGAGGAGACGACGCCGGAGCGGACCTGACCCTTCTGGAGGGTCGTGAGGAACGTCTGGCGGACCTCGGACTGGGTCTGCTCCAGCCAGGCGCGGCGGGACAGGACCACGTTGTTGCGGTTCTTGTCCAGCTCGATGATCTTGGCCTCGAGCTCCTTGCCCACGTAGGGCTGGAGGTCGCGGACACGGCGCATCTCGACGAGAGAAGCCGGCAGGAAGCCACGGAGGCCGATGTCGAGGATGAGACCACCCTTGACAACCTCGATGACGGTGCCGGTGACGATGCCGTCCTCTTCCTTGATCTTCTCGATGGTGCCCCAGGCGCGCTCGTACTGGGCACGCTTCTTCGAGAGGATCAGGCGGCCTTCCTTGTCCTCCTTCTGGAGAACCAGGGCCTCGATCTCGTCGCCGACCTTGACGACCTCGTTCGGGTCGACGTCGTGCTTGATCGAGAGCTCGCGGCTCGGGATGACACCTTCGGTCTTGTAACCGATGTCGAGCAGGACCTCGTCCCGGTCGACCTTCACGATGACGCCGTCGACGATGTCGCCGTCGTTGAAGTACTTGATCGTCTCGTCGATCGCGGCGAGGAATGCTTCCTCGTTACCGATGTCGTTGACCGCTACCTGCGGCGTGGTAGAGGTGGTCTCGGTGCTGCTCGTCATGTGGGAAAGGGCTCCGGTACGGACAGTGAGTCGTAGGTACTGCTTACGCCGGGAGCCCGTTTCGCCCTGTCGAAGCCGGACAGTGAAGGAAGCGCCCGACCCGGCCTGGCCGGAGGCGCCTCGAAAACCGAGGGGACATACATACAGTGGCGAGCACAGCCTGCTACGTCTGAGGAGCGCAGGCCCGCAGCGCAACTTGTAGCATACGGGGGCAGCCGGGCAGGGTCAATGCGCGAAGGCGCACACCCGGGGCGGAACGCCGCAATCCCGGCACAAGTCCTGTCTCACAAGGCCACGCGGGCAGTAGGACGCCTCTGTCGTGACACGCCCGAGACGGCTTGGACGGAAGAGTACGACGAGGGAGCCGATCATCCAAGAGCCCGAACCGCTCGAACCGGAAGCCACCCGACGTGACGCGGATCTCATCGAGAGTTCCCGGGCGAATCGGGGCTGGTGGGACCGGAACGCGGACGACTACCAGATCGAGCACGGCACGTTCCTCGGCGACGACCGGTTCGTGTGGTGTCCCGAGGGTCTCGACGAGGTGGAGGCCGAGCTGCTGGGCCCCCCGGAGGACCTCAAGGGCAAGGACGTCCTGGAGATCGGCGCCGGCGCGGCACAGTGCTCGCGCTGGCTGGCCGGGCAGGGCGCGCGCCCCGTGGCCCTCGACCTCTCCCACCGCCAGCTCCAGCACGCGCTGCGCATCGGGGGCTCCGTGCCCCTCGTGGAGGCGGACGCGAGCGCGCTGCCCTTCGCGGACGGCTCCTTCGACCTCGCGTGCTCGGCGTACGGCGCGCTGCCTTTCGTCGCCGATCCGGTGCTGGTGATGAGGGAGGTCCACCGGGTGCTGCGCCCCGGCGGCCGTTTCGTCTTCTCCGTCACGCACCCGGTCCGCTGGGCGTTCCCCGACGAGCCGGGCCCCGAGGGCCTGTCGGTGGCCGCGTCCTACTTCGACCGCACCCCGTACGTGGAGCAGGACGAGGAGGGCCGCGCGGTCTACGTCGAGCACCACAGGACGCTCGGCGACCGGGTGCGTGACGTGGTGGCCGGCGGTTTCCGCCTGGTCGACGTCGTCGAGCCCGAGTGGCCCGCGTGGAACACCCAGGAGTGGGGCGGCTGGTCCCCGCTGCGCGGGAACCTCATCCCGGGCACGGCGATCTTCGTCTGCGAACGGGACTGACGGACACCCGTCCGGCGCTCGTACGAGACTGGGGTCGTGATCCGTTACGAAGCCCTGGACACGCTGCCCGTGCGCGGCGCCTTGCCCTCCGTTGACGACGCCCTGGAGGGACACGGCGCCGCGGTGCTGGTGGCGCCGCCCGGCACCGGCAAGACGACGCTGGTGCCGCTCGCCCTGGCCGGTCTCCTGGACGACGGGCGCCCGCCGCGCCGGGTGGTGGTGGCCGAGCCGCGCCGGATCGCGGCTCGGGCGGCCGCCCGGCGGATGGCGTGGCTGCTGGGCGAGAAGCTCGGGGAGAGCGTCGGCTTCACGGTGCGCGGGGAACGCGTGGTCGGCCCCCACGCGCGCGTGGAGGTCGTCACGACCGGGGTCCTGCTCCAGCGGCTCCAGCGGGACCAGGAGCTCGCGGGCGTCGACGTGGTCGTGCTCGACGAATGTCACGAGCGGCATCTGGACGCCGACACGGTGGCCGCGTTCCTCCTCGACGTGCGGGCCGCGCTCCGTCCTGAACTGCGGCTGGTCGCCGCGTCCGCGACGACGGACGCCGCGGGCTGGGCCCGGCTCCTGGGCGACGCGCCGGTCGTCGAGGCGGCGGGGGTCTCGTATCCGGTCGAGACGGTCTGGGCGCCGCCCGCGCGCCCCGTACGGCCCCCGCACGGGATGCGGGTCGATCCGGCCTTGCTGACCCATGTGGCGTCCACGGTGCGGCGGGCCCTGGCCGAGCGCTCGGGGGACGTCCTGTGCTTCCTTCCCGGGGTCGGGGAGATCGCGCGGGTGGCCGGGCAGCTCGGCGGTATCGGGGACGTCGATGTCCTTCAGGTGCACGGACGGGCTCCGGCGGCGGTGCAGGACGCGGTGCTCACGGCCGGTGCGCGGCGCCGGGTGGTCCTCGCGACCTCGGTCGCCGAGTCGTCGCTGACGGTTCCGGGAGTGCGGGTGGTCGTGGACTCCGGGCTCGCCCGGGAGCCGAGGGTGGACCACGCGCGTGGGCTGAGCGCCCTGGCGACCGTACGGGCCTCGCAGGCGGCCGGGCGGCAGCGGGCGGGGCGCGCGGCCCGTGAGGCGCCGGGCGCGGTCTACCGCTGCTGGGCCGAGGCGGAGGACGGCCGTCTGGCGCGGTTCCCGGACCCCGAGATCAAGGTGGCCGACCTGACGGCGTTCGCGCTCCAGGCGGCCTGCTGGGGGGATCCCGGGGCGACGGGGCTGGCCCTGCTGGATCCGCCGCCGGGTGGGGCGATGGCGGCGGCGCGGGCCGTCCTGTCGGCCGTGGGCGCGGTGGACGCCGCGGGGCGCGCGACGGAACGAGGTGTGCGCATGTCCCGGCTGGGCCTGCACCCCCGGCTGGCGCGCGCCCTGCTGGACGCGACCCCGCGCGTGGGCGCGGCCCGGGCCGCCGACGTGGTCGCCCTGCTGAGCGAGGAACCCCCGCGCGAGTACGGCGACGACCTGGCCGCGGCCTGGCGCACCGCCCGGCGCGGCGGCGACGCCTACGCGGCCCGCTGGCGCGCCGAGTCCCGCCGCCTGCGCTCGTCGGCGGCCGGCCTCGCGGATGCCTCGGTCTCCGCGGGTTCGGCGTCCGCCGCCTCCGCCGCCGCCTCGGTTTCGGCCTCCGCACCCGGCACTGGCACTGGCACCGGCACCGGCACCGGCACCGGCCAAGCGCCCTCTTCGAGTCCCCCTTCCCTCGACTCCTCCTCTGCTTCTCCTGTCTCCCCCGTCTCCTCTCTCTCCTCTTCCTCTCCGGGCGGGCGTGCCGGGGAGGCGGAACCCGGGGACGACCGGGTGGTCGGGCTTGTCGCCGCGCTGGCGTTCCCCGAGCGCGTCGCGCATCTGCGGGGCGGCTCTCACCTCATGGTCGGCGGGACCCGCGCCGACGCCGGCGAGGGTTCCGTCCTGCGCGGTGCTCCCTGGCTCGCGGTGGCCGTCGCCGACCGTCCCGTCGGCAGGGGGCACGCGCGCGTGCGGCTCGCCGCGGTGATCGACGAACCGACGGCACGGCGGGCCGCCGCCGGCCTGTACGACGAGGGCGACGAGGTCCACTGGGCCGGGGGCGACGTCGTCGCCCGGCGGGTGGAGCGGCTCGGGGCGGTGGAGCTGGCCGTGCGGCCGCTGCGCGACGCGGACCCCGGCCTCGTACGGGAGGCGCTGCTCGAAGGGCTGCGGGAGGAGGGCTTCGGTCTGCTGCGGTGGTCGGCGGACGCCGAGGTGCTGCGGCAGCGGCTCGCGTTCCTGCGCCGGCGGCTCGGCGACCCGTGGCCGGATGTCTCCGCGGAGGCCCTCCACGCGCGCGTGAGCGAGTGGCTGGAGCCGGAGCTGAGCCGTGCGCGGCGGCGCGCGGATCTGGCGCGGATCGACGCCGGACAGGCGCTGAACCGGCTGCTGCCCTGGGCCACGGGGGAGGCGGCCCGGCTGGACGAGCTGGCGCCCGAGCGGATCGAGGTGCCGAGCGGGTCGAGGATCCGCGTCGACTACGCCGATCCGGCGCAGCCGGTGCTCGCTGTGAAGCTGCAGGAGATGTTCGGGCTCCAGGCGTCCCCGGCGGTGGCCGGTGTGCCCGTACTCGTGCATCTCCTGTCTCCCGCGGGGCGGCCCGCGGCGGTGACCGCCGATCTCGCGTCCTTCTGGAAGGACGGCTACAAGGGCGTACGGGCCGAGCTGCGCGGCCGCTATCCCAAGCATCCGTGGCCCGAGGACCCGGCGACCGCCGAGGCGACGCGGTACACGAACGCTCGGCTCAGGCGCTGACGGGCTCGGGGTCGGCGGCGGGGGCGGGCGCGGGTTCGCCCGGCCTGCGGCCGCGGGCCTCCAGGTACAGCGAGAGCGACAGCAGGGCCGCGCCCAGGAGCAGGAAGCCCCAGGGAAGGTATGAGGTCATCATCAGGACCAAGGTGCGGTTGGACTTGACGAGGTCGACGGTGTGCCGGGTGTAGTCCTCGCGCATCTTCACGTCCCCGGAGAACGCGGTCACCTTGTCGCGGCCGCCCAGGAGTGTGCCGCCGCGGAGTTCCTCCTTGTGGATCTCCTCGCCGTAGACGGGCGCTCCGGTGACCGGTTCGACCCAGAACCTGCGGACCGTGGTGTACCAGCGAGTGGTGCCGGTCTTGGCCAGGGACTCGGGGGTGACGCCCTGGACGGGCATGACCTTGGGGAACTTCACCTTCGTCCAGGGGATGGTCTGCTCGAAGTAGTAGACCTTGACGCCCCGGAAGGCCGTGGTGCCCTTGTAGTGGATGGGCGCCGAGGTGCGGGTCTGCGCGTCGAAGTACTCGTAGTCCCGTTTCTCGGTCCTGAAGGGCCACTTGAACTCGATGCCCTGGCGGGTGACGGGGTCACCGTCGACGGACTCGCCGGTGGCGGGGACGGGTTCCTGGCTGTGCGCGTCGAAGATGTAGCGCTCGGGGAGCTTGGAGACCATTTTCCCGTCGGGGCCCTGGACGTAGGAGAGGGAGTCCCAGACGACGACGTCACGGCCGGCGGTCCGCTCGATCTTCTCGGAGGCCTCGACGTTGCCCTTGAGGGTCTGGACGACGGTGACCTTGGAGACCTTCCTGGCCTTCATGGTGCCGTAGTCGAGCAGGGTCGCGTCCTTCGCCTCCAGGACCATGTCCTGGTACTGGCCGGCGGGGATCTTGGCCAGGCGCGGGAAGGCGTACCAGCGCAGCAGCGGGGACAGCGCCGCGAAGAACACGGCGAGCGCGAGCAGGATCAGGCTTGCCTTGCGGCGCATCTCGACGGCCCTCCCGGTGCGTGCGTCAGGGGTGCTTGGGGACGGTGGTGAGCAGCGGCTTCGGCGAGGTGTGTCCGGCCGGCGAGCCCATGGCCGTGACGGTCAGGACCAGCGCGAACGCGACGGCGAGACCGGTCGCGGCGGCGATGAGGGCACGCATGCGGGCCTCCCGGGGCCAGGAGCTGATACATCGTCAGGTCCGGCACCGTAGCAACGGCGGGGCGAGATGAGAACACGTCGCACACACAACGGATCAGGGCGCCCCCGCGGCGTGAGCCGGGAGGGCGCCCTGGAGGCGAGCCGTGCCGCGCGGCGGCGGCTGGGTTCTAGGAGGCGGAGGGAGAGGCGGTGGGAGTGGCGGTGGCGGGAGCGGCGGCCACCGTCAGTTCGACGGTCAGGGTCGCCCCGCCCGTGGTGGTGACGCGGAGCAGGAAGGTGCCGGTGGTGTCGTCGGCGTACAGCTTCGGCAGCTTGAGCAGGCCGTCCGCGTCGGTGGCCAGGGCGCCGAGGGTGCGCACGGGCTTGCCGTCCGCGTCCTTGAAGTAGGGGCCCTTGTCGTTCTCCGTGGCATCGTCGGCGGACTTGACCAGGGTCGCGGTCGCGGCGACCTTGCCCGCCACCGCGCCCTTGTAGGTGGCCTTCACCTCGACCTGGTCGGCGAACTCGCCGCCCGCAACGCAGGTCAGCGCGGTGTCGGCGGTGCGGGCCAGCGCGTCGGCCTGGCGCGCGGTGACGCTCGCCGTGTAGTCGAGGCCGGCCATGACGCGGCCCACGACGGTGACGCGGACGGTGAAGTCGCCCGTCTTCTCACCCGCCACGAGCGCGGGCGCGGTGGCCATGCCGAGCTTGTTGGTGACCTGTGTGGCGACGCTCTCTCCGCCGGTGAAGGTCGCGTCGGTGTCGCCGACGATGGTGAACCGCACCCGGACCTTCGCCACGGCCTTGTCGGCCTTGTCGTCGGTGCGCACCGCGAGCTTCTGCGCGAACGTGTCCCCGGCGGTCGCCGTGAGCTTGCCGGCGCCCATGTTCGTCAGGTGGTCCACCGTCTCGGTGGGCGTCGGCGTGGAGGTGGGCGGGGTCGTCGGGGGCTGTGTGGCCGGCGGGGTCGGGGTGGCGGGAGGGGTCGGCTCCGGAGCCGGGCTCGACGGGCCGGGGCTGCTCGGCGAGGACGGCTCGGTAGGACTGGGGCTCGGCGAGGTGGGCTCGTCACTGTTGTGCGAGGGCAGCGATCCGGTGCCGTCCGGCACCTCGTGCGTGCCCTTGCGGTAGTACTCCAGCCACGACAGGACGGTGTTCAGGTACGCCGTCGAGTTG
This sequence comes from Streptomyces sp. NPDC005070, assembly GCF_053600395.1. Lineage (NCBI taxonomy): Bacteria > Bacillati > Actinomycetota > Actinomycetes > Kitasatosporales > Streptomycetaceae > Streptomyces > Streptomyces sp. NPDC005070. The sequence goes on from NZ_JBSFZS010000091.1 coordinate 7,815, forward strand.
TTGTAGCTGAGGATCGCCGCGTTCATCTGCGCCTGGACGGCCATGTCGTGGTCGAAGCGGCACAGGTAGTGCCCCGCGGCCAGCGCCGCGTCGTAGATGTTGTTCGGGTCCTTCTTGCCGTCGCCGTTGCCGTCGCGGCCCGCCCACTTCCAGGTGGAGGGGATGAACTGCATGGGCCCCACCGCGCGGTCGAAGGTGCTGTCGCCGTCGTACGCGCCGTTGTCGGTGTCCTTGATGTTGGCGAATCCGTAGCCGTTCAGGACCGGGCCGAGAATGGGTGACAGGGTCGTGCCGTTCGCGTCGACACGGCCGCCGCGGGCCTGGCCCGACTCGACCTTGCCGATGGCGGCGAGGAGCTGCCAGGGCAGGTTGCAGGTCGGCTTGGACTCGCGCAGCGACGCCTCGGCCTGCTTGTAGGCGGCCAGCACGGTGGCGGGGATGCCCGCCTCGGCGGCGCCCGTGGCGGCGGGCGTGTCGCTTCCCGTGGTCGGCGCGGGGTTGGGACTCTGCAGCGGCGGAAGGTCCGTGTAGTAGCGGCCGTTGCCGGTCGCGGTGCCGTCATCGCCCGCGTCGCCGGTGCCCAGGCCGAGGTCGGCGCCCGCCGACTGCCGGCCGTGGTCGCCGGTGATCGCTCCCGGGCCCTGGGAGGCGGACAGAGCCGCGACCGCGAGCGCGGCCACAGCGGTGGTTGCCGCGCCCTTGCGCAGCCTCCTGCCGAATTGCGCCGCCATCGAGTGAACCCCTCCCACGGACGACCGGTGTGACCCTGTCGTCTCTCAGTCCTGCGCTGCCGCTGTCCGCGGCCGTGCTCCCCGCACGGCAACCCAAGCGACCCTACGACAACTTCCGTCGCCCAGAGACCTGTTCGCGCCCGATATTCACCAGTTGGCCATGAGCCGTCGTCCCGCATACTGGCCTCCGGTGATCAACCGGCCGAACATAGCCGGTCAACAGGAGACGCAGGGGGACGATTTGCCCTTCACTCTCAGTCACGCGGCCGCCGTGCTGCCCGCGATCCGCGGGAACGGAAACGGCCGCGGGCGATTGATTCCCGCCGTTCTCGTGGCGGGTTCCTTCGCTCCCGACATGACCTACTACGCGGCGAGCGTGGTATCCGGGGCCATGGAGTTCGGCGCGTTCACCCACAAGTTCACCGGCGTGTTCACGGTCGATGTGGTCATCGCATGGGCGCTGGTGGGCGCCTGGCTGGTGCTGCGCGAACCGCTGGTGGCGCTGATGCCCGCGGCACGACAGGGGCGCACGGCACTGCTTCTGCGCTGTGGAGCCGCGCGCGAGCCGGTGCGTGCGCCGACCGTTCTCCGCTGGTACGCCTCCGCGGTGCTCGGCGCGCTGACGCACGTCGTCTGGGACGCGTTCACCCATCACGACCGGTGGGGCGTGGAGCTCTTCCCCGTTCTCGGACACACCCTCGCGGGCTCGCCGCTCTACTGGTACGTCCAGTACGGCAGTTCGGCGGTCGCGGCCGTCGTGATCGTGACGTGGGTGGTGCTCGCGCTGCGCCGCGCCCCGGACGGTCCCGCCGTCGCCGTGCCCGTCCTGTCCACCGCCGACCGGTGGCTGGCCGCGGCGGTGATCGGCGGCCTCGCGCTGGCCTCCGCGGTGCAGCGGGCGGTGCGCTGGTGGGCGTACTGGAAGTCCGTCGCGAAGCCGTGGGAACTCATTCCGGCCCTGTGCTTCGGCGGGGGCGCCGGACTGGTCCTCGGCCTCTTCCTGTACGTCCTCGCGGTCAGGATCTGGCGTCCCGCTCCGGCTCGTCCCGCCCCTGAGGCGGCGCGTACGGAGCCGAGCCGTCCCGCCGCCCGCTGACCGCCCCACCCGCGGTGAGACCCCGGAGCAGCCCGCGCCCCCGGCCGATGCCCCGGTGCACGGCTCGGGCGACCCGCTCGACGACACGGGCGCGGTACGGCATCGTCGGATGGTCGTACGACAGGACGATGACCCGGTAGCTGCGGGCCGGGCCGGTGAAGGAACCGATGCCGTGGACTCGACCGCCGTTCGCGGCCCGGGGCAGCCGGCCGGTCGAGATGTGCGCCCCCGGACGGCGCGACAGGCCGGGGAACGCGCCGCGAGGCCGGCCGTCACGGAGCCGCGCGAACTCCCGCAGGCGCCGCGCGCCGGCCCTCCAGCACGCGCGGGCGCCGGACACGACCGCCGGCCAGGGCCGCGACCGGTCACGGGCCGTGGCGCGGGCCTGGCCGCCTCCCTCGTCGTCGCGCACCGACACCAGGACCGTGCCCGGGCGCGCGGACAGCGCCGCCTGGAGATCGCGGGACAGCCGGGTCCCGAAATCCTCGTCACGGGAGGAACCGCCGGACCCCAGGAGCTGGGCGGTGCCCGCTCCGGCCGCGACCGCGGGTACCGGCGCGAGCAGCACCGGGACGACGGCCGCGGCCACCGTCGCGGTCGCGACCACCACGGTCGTGGCCATGGCCGTACGGCGGTGCAGCGTGCGTATACCCATGCCCGCATCCTTACGTCGCCCTCCGGCCCGGGGCTCCCTGTGAGAGCCACGCGAGTGACGAGCCCGCACAAGCACCCGAGCCGCCCGCGCAGACACCCCGAGCCGCCCGCACCGCGGCCGGAGACGCCCGAGGGCCGCGGGTCCCGCACCTCCTGGTGCCGGACCCGCGGCCCTCGGAAGAAGGCGCCCCGTACCTAGTGCGCGGCCGACTCCCAGTCCCGGCCCACGCCGACGGAGACGTCCAGCGGGACCTGGAGCCGGACCGCCGACGCCATCTCGTGGCGCAGCAGCTCCTCGGTCCGCTCCCGCTCACCGGGAGCGATCTCCAGGACGATTTCGTCATGGACCTGGAGCAGCATGCGGGAGTCCAGCTTCGCCTCGCGCAGCGCCCGGTCCACGTTGAGCATCGCGATCTTCACGATGTCGGCGGCCGTGCCCTGGATGGGCGCGTTCAGGGCCATGCGCTCGGCCGCCTCACGACGCTGACGGTTGTCGCTGTTGAGATCCGGCAGATAGCGGCGGCGCCCGAACAGCGTCGCCGTGTAGCCCGTGGCCCGGGCCTCGTCGACCGCACGGCGCAGATAGTCCCGTACACCGCCGAAGCGTTCGAAGTACGTGTCCATCAGCCCACGGGCCTCGCCCGCCTCGATGTTGAGCTGCTGGGACAGACCGAACGCCGACAGCCCGTACGCGAGACCGTACGACATCGCCTTGATCTTGCGGCGCATCTCGGCGTCCACAGCGGACCGCTCCACCGAGAACACCTGGGAGGCGACGGTGGTGTGCAGGTCCTCACCGGAGGTGAACGCCTCCAGCAGACCCTCGTCCTCGGACAGATGGGCCATCACCCGCAGCTCGATCTGGCTGTAGTCCGCGGTCATCAGGCACTCGAAGCCCTCACCGACGACGAAGCCGCGACGGATCGCCCGGCCCTCGTCCGTGCGCACCGGGATGTTCTGCAGGTTCGGATCGGTCGACGACAGACGGCCGGTCGCCGCGACCGTCTGGTTGTAGGTGGTGTGGATACGGCCGCCGGCGGCGATCGACTTGATCAGGCCCTCGACCGTGACACGCAGCTTGGCCTGCTCACGGTGTCGGAGCATGATCACGGGCAGTTCGTTCTCGGTCTGCGTCGCCAGCCAGGCCAACGCGTCCGCGTCCGTCGTGTAACCCGTCTTCGTCTTCTTCGTCTTCGGCAGGGCCAGTTCACCGAAGAGGACTTCCTGGAGCTGCTTGGGCGAACCGAGGTTGAACTCGTGCCCGGCGGCCGCGTGCGCCTCCTTCACCGCCTGCTGCACCGCGCCGGCGAACGTCTGCTCCATGGTCTCCAGGTGCGCCCGGTCCGCCGCGATGCCGTACCGCTCCAGCCGCGCCAGCAGGCTGGACGTGGGCAGCTCCATGTCCCGCAGCAGATCCGCCGCGCCGACCTCCTGGAGCTTCTCCCCGAACGCCTCCCCGAGATCGAGGATCGTGCGGGCCTGCGCCATCAGCGCGTCGGCCTCGGCCTGCTCGTCCGTACCGAAGGCGAGCTGTCCGTCGGCAGCGGCGGCGGGCCCGAGCTCCCGGCCCAGATACTCCAGGGACAGCGCGTCCAGCGCGAAGGAACGGCGGCCCGGCTTGACCAGATAGGCGGCGAGCGCCGTGTCCATGGTCACGCCCTCGATGGTCCAGCCGTGCTCGGCGAAGACCCGCATCACACCCTTGGCATTGTGCATGACCTTGTGCCGGTGCGGGTCGGCGAGCCACGCGGCGAACGCGTTCTCGTCGGACTCGTCCAGCCGGGACGGGTCGAACCAGACCGCGGGACCCGCCCCCGCGGCGAGCGCCACCTCGGCGACCGACCCCGAGCCCAGCGCCCACGAGTCGACCGTGGACACACCCAGCACCTCGGTGCCGTGTTCGGCGAGCCACGGCTTCAGCTCGCCCGCGCCCAGCACCGTCCCGTCGATCTCGACGCCCTCGGCGGCCGGCCGCGCCTCCTCGGCCTCCCCGGCTCCCGGATCAACGGCGAGGAGCCGCTCACGCAGCGAGGGGTTACGGATCTCCAGCGTGTCCAGGACCATAGCCAGAGCCGTACGGTCGTACGCCGCCCGCTCCAGGTCCCCGACCGTCCGGGGCAGCTCGACGTCCTTCACCATCTCCGTGAGCCGGCGGTTGAGCTTCACCGCCTCCAGGTGGTCGCGCAGGTTCTGTCCCGCCTTGCCCTTGACCTCCTCGACCCGCTCGACCAGCTCCGCGAACGAACCGAACTGGTTGATCCACTTCGCGGCCGTCTTCTCACCCACACCGGGAATGCCCGGCAGGTTGTCCGACGGGTCGCCGCGCAGCGCCGCGAAGTCCGGATACTGCGCCGGCGTCAGCCCGTACTTCTCGAAGACCTTCTCCGGGGTGAACCGGGTCAGCTCGGAGACACCCTTCGTCGGATACAGGACTGTCGTGTGCTCCGAGACGAGCTGGAAGGAGTCACGGTCACCCGTGACGATCAGCACGTCGAAGCCCTCGGCCTCCGCCTGCGTGGCGAGCGTCGCGATGATGTCGTCGGCCTCGAACCCGTCCACCGCGAACCGCTGCGCGTTCATCGCGTCCAGCACCTCGCCGATCAGCTCGACCTGCCCCTTGAACTCGTCCGGGGTCTTCGACCTGTTCGCCTTGTACTCGGTGAACTCCTCCGAACGCCACGTCTTGCGCGAGACGTCGAACGCCACAGCGAAATGCGTGGGCGACTCGTCGCGCAGCGTGTTCGCCAGCATCGACGCGAAACCATAGATGGCGTTCGTCGGCTGACCCGTCGCGGTGGTGAAGTTCTCCGCGGGCAGCGCGAAGAACGCGCGGTAGGCCAGCGAGTGCCCGTCCATGAGCATCAGGCGCGGGCGGCCCGTACCTGCGGTTTTCTCGGTCTTCTTCGATGCTGTCTCTGCCACACCCCCGATCCTGCCACGGCCCGCTGACAACGAGAGCCCTCCCGGCCCGGCCCACCCCCTCCCCGCCCCGGATTCCCACAACCCACGGCCAACGCTGTCGGTCACGCGTGCGAGGATCGAAGAGGTACGAACACACGCACAGCGACGTGCGCACGCGAAGGGGTTCAGCGATGGCCAGCAAGCCGCCGAAAAGCGATCCGGTCCAGGACGCGCCGCAGGTAGCCGGACCGAAGCACGCCGCGGCCGGGCTCCCCGCCATCGGACACACCCTGCGCATCGCCCAGCAGCAGATGGGCGTCCGCCGCACCGCGCTCACCCTCCTGCGCGTCAACCAGAAGGACGGCTTCGACTGCCCCGGCTGCGCCTGGCCCGAGCCCGAGCACCGGCACACCGCGGAGTTCTGCGAGAACGGCGCCAAGGCCGTCGCCGAGGAAGCCACCCTGCGCCGGGTGACCCCGGACTTCTTCGCCGCACACCCCGTCTCCGACCTCGCCGGCCGCAGCGGCTACTGGCTCGGACAGCAGGGCCGCCTCACCCACCCCATGTACCTGGCCGAGGGCGCCGACCACTACGAGCCCGTCGGCTGGGACCGCGCCTTCGACATCGTCGCCGAGGAACTCGCCGCGCTCGGCTCCCCCGACGAAGCCCTCTTCTACACCTCGGGCCGCACCAGCAACGAGGCCGCGTTCCTCTACCAGCTCTTCGCCCGCCAGCTCGGCACGAACAACCTGCCGGACTGCTCGAACATGTGCCACGAGTCGTCCGGCTCCGCGCTCAACGAGACCATCGGCATCGGCAAGGGCAGCGTCCTGCTCGAGGACCTCTACAAAGCGGACCTGATCATCGTCGCCGGACAGAACCCCGGCACGAACCACCCGCGCATGCTCTCCGCCCTGGAGAAGGCCAAGACCAACGGCGCGAAGATCATCACTGTCAACCCGCTGCCCGAAGCGGGCATGGAACGCTTCAAGAACCCGCAGACCCCCCAGGGCATGGTCAAGGGCGCCGCCCTCACCGACCTCTTCCTGCAGATCCGCATCGGCGGCGACCAGGCCCTCTTCCGCCTGCTGAACAAGCTGATCCTCGACACCGAGGGCGCCGTCGACGAGACGTTCGTCGCCGAACACACCCACGGCTTCGAGGACTTCGCCGAGGCCGCCCGCGCCGCCGACTGGGACGAGACCCTCACCGCCACCGGCCTCACCCGCGACAGCATCGACGAGGCCCTGAAGATGGTCCTCGCCTCCCAGCGCACCATCGTGTGCTGGGCGATGGGCCTCACCCAGCACAAGCACTCCGTCCCCACCATCCGCGAAGTCGTCAACTTCCTGCTGCTGCGCGGCAACATCGGGCGCCCCGGCGCCGGCGTCTGCCCCGTCCGCGGACACTCCAACGTCCAGGGCGACCGCACGATGGGCATCTTCGAACGCCCCGCCCCCGCCTTCCTCGACGCCCTGGAGAAGGAATTCGGCTTCAAGCCGCCCCGCGAACACGGCTACGACGTCGTACGGGCCATCCGCGCGCTGCGCGACGGCGACGCGAAGGTCTTCTTCGCCATGGGCGGCAACTTCGTCTCCGCCTCCCCCGACACCGACGTCACCGAGGCGGCCATGCGCCGCGCCCGGCTCACCGTCCACGTCTCCACCAAACTCAACCGCTCGCACGTCGTCACCGGCGCACGCGCCCTCATCCTGCCCACCCTCGGACGCACCGAACGCGACCTCCAGGACGGCGGCGAGCAGTTCGTGACCGTCGAGGACTCCATGGGCATGGTGCACGCCTCACGCGGCCGCCTGGAGCCCGCGAGCCCCCACCTGCTGTCCGAGCCCGCCATCGTCGCCCGCCTCGCCCGCAGGGTCCTCGGCGAGGCCGGCAGCACCCCCTGGGAAGAGTTCGAGAAGGACTACGCGACCATCCGCGACCGCATAGCCCGCGTGATCCCCGGCTTCCAGGACTTCAACGCGCGCGTGGCCGACCCCGCAGGCTTCACCCTGCCCCACGCCCCCCGCGACGAACGCCGCTTCCCGACGGCCACCGGCAAGGCCAACTTCACCGCCGCGCCCGTCGAACACCCCGAACTCCCCGCAGGCCGTCTGCTGCTGCAGACCCTGCGCTCCCACGACCAGTACAACACCACTATCTACGGACTCGACGACCGATACCGGGGCATCAAGAACGGCCGCCGGGTCGTCCTCGTCAACCCCGACGACGCCCGCGAACTGAAGATCGCGGACGGCTCGTACGTCGACCTCGTCGGCGAGTGGAAGGACGGCGTGGAACGGCGCGCGCCCGGCTTCCGCGTCGTGCACTACCCCACCGCCCGGGGCTGCGCCGCCGCCTACTACCCCGAGACGAACGTCCTGGTCCCCCTGGACTCGACCGCCGACACGAGCAACACCCCCGCCAGCAAATCCGTGGTCGTCCGTCTGGAACAATCGACAGCCGACTGAGCGTTCGCTCAGCAAAGGGACAGCCACGACGACGTGGTCCACGACGAACGGAGCCGGGCCCCATGGGCGAACAGCACACCCCGAAGTTCCCGCAAGGGGTCATCGACGAGTACGCCGCGCTCGGCGTCGACCTGCCCGCGCTCTTCTCCGCGGGCCACCTCGGCAACCGCATGGGCGTCCAGATCACCGAGGCCTCCGCGGACCGCGTCGTGGGCACCATGCCCGTCGAGGGCAACACCCAGCCCTACGGCCTGCTCCACGGGGGAGCCTCCGCCGTCCTCGCCGAGACCATCGGCTCCGTCGGCGCCATGCTCCACGGCGGCATCACGAAGATCGCCGTCGGCGTCGACCTGAACTGCACGCACCACCGCGGCGTCCGCTCCGGCCTCGTGACCGGCGTGGCCACGCCCGTCCACCGCGGACGCACCTCGGCGACGTACGAGATCGCCATCACCGGCGAGGACGGCAAGCGCGTCTGCAGCGCCCGCCTCACCTGCATCCTCAAGGACGCCCCCCAGAGCTGATCCCGGCTCCCGGGGCGCTCCGGGGTGTACGCGGATCCCCGGGGCTCCTGGGGCACGCGGACCCTCCGGGGCTTCGCGGCGCGCGGATCACCCCGGCTCCCGCGGCGAGCGGATCCCGCGAGCACTCCGAGGCCCGCGGGCTCCGGTGGCCCCTTCGCGGGGTTCACCGGCCCACCGGAATTGCACGGAGCCCCCGGAACTGCACGCAGCCCCGGAGTTCCGTCGGCCCTCCGAAGTCCAACCTCCGGACTCCTGGCTCCCGTTGGGCCGCGCCCCGGCGCGGCCCGCGGTGGCCCGCACGGGCACGGAATGTCGTCGCGATCGCAATCGGCGGCCCCGTCGCCCGCCTCAGCGCCGTCCGTGACCGCAGAGAGGGCCGCGCCCCGGACACAAGAGCCCTGGCGGCACGCGCACTCCCTTCCGCTTCGTGGGCGGCACCGTGCGCCGCACGGCCGGCACCGCCCACAAGTAGGCTCCGGTCCGCCCGAGTTGAGTACGGCGGCCCCCACCTCCGCAGCCACTGACAGTGAGGGCCGGAAACGCCCGCCTCATCACCTTGCGCGGCCCCGTATACAACCGCGCCCGCCCGCCGCCCGGCATCCAGGCTCCCCCGCCCCGACCTGCCCGTCCGCGACGACAACGCACAGCAACAGCAAAGCCTCACTTCGGCGGCATCCGGCAGCCCGGCGCGAAGACCGTCACGCGCGCCCCCCGCTTCCCCAACGCGCCCTCCCCCACACCCACTTCACCCGGCCAGGACACCGCCGACCGCCTCATGCGGCGGTAACACACGGTTACCTCTGCCGCAATAAAGCAATCCCCCCGCCGCGAGCCGCGCCGCACCACGCCCCCGATGGCTCCCCGAACCGCCACCGGGCGTACAGCTTCCGGTATCCGCCATCAACCCGGAACAGCGCGTTCTCACCATGCGAACACACAACCGCCTCCGGGGGACGCGCCGAAATGCTCCGATCGTCCGCCCCACGCCCCGCAAGGCACCCCCCGGATAACAAGAGCGTCACAGCCTTCCCCACGCTCCTCCCCACCCCCCCAACCTGCGCTTATAGTCACGGCCAGTCACCGCGCCGCCGGGCGCGTCACTGCACGGCCCTGCTTCATCCAGTACGGCCCGGCGAGAAACACGGCCCCCACCCTGGGGTGCCGCGCCAGGGAGAGGATTCAACGTGCGACAGCGTTCTATGGTCATACTCACCGCCGTGCTCACGACAGGAGCACTCACGCTGACCGCCTGCGGCTCGCGCGACGACAGCGGCGACAGCAAGAGCGACAAGAAGACCGAGATCATCATCGGCGTGGACGCGCCGCTGACCGGCCAGAACTCGGCCACCGGCCTCGGCATCCAGGGCGGCGTCCAGATCGCCGTGGACGACGCCAACAAGAACAACACCGTTCCCGGCGTGACCTTCAAGGTCAAGGCGCTCGACGACAAGGCCATCCCGGCCTCCGGCCAGGCCAACGCCACCCAGCTCGTCCAGGACGACAAGGTCCTCGGCGTGGTCGGCCCGCTGAACTCCGGCGTCGCCACCCAGATGCAGCAGGTCTTCGACACGGCCGGCCTCGTCCAGATCTCCCCGTCCAACACCGCCCCGGAGCTCACCCAGGGCAAGAACTGGCAGACCGCCAAGTCCCGCCCGTTCAAGACCTACTTCCGTACCGCCACCACCGACGCCCTCCAGGGCGGCTTCGCGGCCGACTACGCCTACAACACGCTGAAGAAGCGCAAGGTGTACGTCGTCGACGACAAGCAGACCTACGGCGCCGGCCTCGCCAAGCTCTTCAAGGCCGGCTTCACCAAGGCCGGCGGCAAGCTCGCGGGCGAGGACCACGTCAACACCGGCGACACGGACTTCTCCGCCCTCGTCACCAAGATCAAGAACTCCAAGGCCGACCTCGTCTACTACGGTGGCCAGTACGACGAGTCCGAGAAGCTCACCAAGCAGCTCAAGGACGGCGGAGCCAAGATCCCGCTGTTCGGTGGTGACGGCATGTTCTCCGACACCTACATCCAGACCGCCGGCAAGACCTCCGAGGGCGACCTCGTCACCTCGGTCGGCGCGCCCGTCGACTCCCTGCCCTCCGCCGCCGACTTCATCAAGAAGTACAAGGCCTCCGGCCTCAAGGGCGACTACGGCACCTACGGCGGCTACTCCTACGACGCCGCCACGGCCATCATCAAGGCCATCGGCGCTGTCGTGAAGGACGGCAAGATCCCGGACGGCGCCCGCGCCAAGATCGTCGCCGAGGTCCAGAAGACGAAGTTCGACGGCATCGCCGGCCCCGTCTCCTTCGACGAGTACGGCGACACCACGAACAAGCAGCTCACCGTCTACCAGGTCGTCGACGGCAAGTTCAAGGCCGTCAAGAGCGGTACGTTCACCGGCTGATCCAGCGACACCCGGGCCACTCCGGTGGATCGGTCCACCACCAGGCGACGGCGCCCCGAGCGGCACCACACGCCCGGTCCGATCCACCGGACAGGCCCTCAGCACAACCCCAGGGCCGCGCGGCCACGACCACACGTCACCGCGCGGCCCGCTCCATACGCCCTGCTCAACTCTCCCCACCACATGGAGGCCACGCGGTGAACACCCTGCCGCAGCAGCTGGCCAACGGGCTGTTCCTCGGCTCGATGTACGGGCTGATCGCCATCGGCTACACGATGGTGTACGGCATCGTCCAGCTCATCAACTTCGCCCACGGCGAGATCTTCATGACCGGCGGCTTCGGCGCACTCTCGGTCTACCTCTACGTTCTGCCAAACGGCACATCCATGTGGATAGCCCTCCCAGCGATGCTGATAGGCGGCGGACTCGTCTCCGTCCTCATCGCCGTCGGGGCCGAACGCTTCGCCTACCGGCCCCTACGCGGAGCGCCACGCCTCGCCCCCCTCATCACCGCCATCGGTCTGTCCCTGGCCCTCCAGCAGGTCGTCTTCAACACCTACCCGGACGCCAAGACCGACCTGACGTTCCCCCAGCTCCCCTTCGGCCCCTGGCACATCGGCTCCGTCAGCATCCAGAGCGGCTCCGTCTTCGTCATCGTCGCCGCCCCCCTGTGCATGGCAGCCCTCGCCCTCTTCGTCAGCATGTCCCGCACCGGCCGCGCCATGCAGGCCACCGCGCAGGACCCTGACACCGCACAGCTCATGGGCATCGACACCAACCGCATCATCGTCATCGCCTTCGCCATCGGCGGCTTCTTCGCCGCCGTCGCGGCCGTCGCCTACGGCCTGCGCTACGGCACCGTCAAGTACGACATGGGCTTCCAGATGGGCCTCAAGGCCTTCACCGCGGCCGTCCTCGGCGGCATCGGCAACATCTACGGCGCCATGATCGGCGGCCTCGTCCTCGGCCTCGCCGAGACCCTGGCCACCAGCTACATCGACGGCATCCCCGGCATGCAGCAGCTCGGCGGCGGCGGCTGGTCCTCCGTCTGGGCCTTCGTACTCCTCATCCTCGTACTGCTGTTCAGGCCACAAGGCCTCGTCGGCGAACGCGTCGCGGACAGGGCGTGAGCACCATGGCAACCACCGAGACCACCACGCCCGAGCGCGGCCTGATCGCACTCCCCGAGAGCGCGGCCCGCGTCGTCATCGCGATCGGCGCCATCGCCACCATCGCCAGCACCTTCATGTCCTGGACCTACACGTCCGACTTCCCCGGGGACCTCACCTACTACGGCTCCCCGGCCGGACTCCAGGTCCTCGACATCGTCGCCGGCGCCCTCACGCTCCTCTTCGCCCTGACCCTGTGGAACGTCCGCGGCCTCGGCTGGCTCAACCCGGCGGGCGCCACCCAGCCCGTCGTCCTCGCCGCCGCCTCCGCGTTCGCCGTCAGCTGGTTCAGCGCCATCGCCATCGCCGTCGACCTCAAGGGCCTCGTCGCACTCGACCCCGGCGCCTACCTCGCCGCCGTCGGCTCCCTCGTCGCCCTCCTCGGCACCCTGGCACTCCCCAAGCCCGGGAACACCTTCAAGGACTACATCACCAAGCCCGACCTCATCCCGCCGGCCGCCAAACTGGCCGGCTGGGCCGAGCGCCTCGTCATCACCGCCGCCACCGCCGTGGCACTGATCATCTTCAACTACGGCATCGGCGTCGACCCCGACGCGAGCGAAACGTTCCTGGGCTACCTCTTCCTCGTCGTCTTCGGCGCCTGGGCCCTCCAGACCGCCGGACTCTTCGACCGCTTCGCGCAGCTGAACGCCCGCCACAAGGGATTCGCCACCACCATGGCCTTCCTCGCCGCGGCGATCTTCCCCTACGTCGCGGACAACGAGCACAACTCCAACGTCGGTGTGAGCATTCTCGTGGTCGGCACCGTCGCCCTCGGCCTCAACATCGTCGTCGGCCTCACCGGACTCCTCGACCTCGGATACGTCGCCTTCCTCGGCGTCGGCGCCTACGCCGCGGCCCTCGTCTCCGGCTCCGAGTTCTCCCGCTTCTCCGGCGTCCAGTTCCCCTTCTGGGCCGCCATGCTCACCGGCATGGCAGCATCGCTCGTCTTCGGCGTCCTCATCGGCGCCCCCACCCTGCGACTGCGCGGCGACTACCTCGCCATCGTGACCCTGGGCTTCGGAGAGATCTTCCGCATCGCCGTCAACAACCTGGACGGCACCTCCGGACCCAACCTCACCAACGGCCCCAACGGCATCTCCATGATCCCGGACCTCAACATCTTCGGGTTCGACTTCGGTGCCACCCACGAAGTCGCCGGCCACGCCCTCGGCCGCTTCGCCAACTACTTCCTGCTGATGCTGCTCATCACGGGACTCGTCGTCGTCGTCTTCTCCCGCGCCGCCGACTCCCGGATCGGCCGCTCCTGGATCGCCATCCGCGAGGACGAGACCGCCGCCACCGCCATGGGCATCAACGGCTTCCGCGTCAAGCTCGTCGCCTTCGCCCTCGGCGCCTCCCTCGCCGGCCTCGCCGGAACGGTGAGCGCCCACGTCGGCTACAGCGTCAACCCGGCCCCGTACCAGTTCGCCGGCTCCGTACCCCCGAACTCCGCCTTCCTCCTCGCGGCGGTCGTTCTCGGCGGCATGGGCACGGTCAGCGGACCCATCCTCGGCGCCACCCTGCTCTACCTCCTCCCTGAGAAGCTCCAGTTCCTCAAGGAGTACCAACTCCTCGCCTTCGGCGTCGCGCTCGTCGTCCTCATGCGCTTCCGCCCCGAAGGCATCATCGCCAACCGCCGCAACCAGCTCGAATTCCACGAGAGCGACGACAGCGACGAGACCGTCCACATCCCCGAACAAGGCCTGCCCGACTCCACCGTCGGCGTCACCAAGGCAGGGGCGTAACCAACATGACCACCACCACAGCCCCCAGCCCCGTCCTCGAAGCCACCGGCGTCACCATGCGCTTCGGCGGCCTCACCGCCGTCCGCAACGTCGACCTCACGGTCAACGCCGGAGAGATCGTCGGCCTCATCGGCCCCAACGGCGCGGGCAAGACCACCTTCTTCAACTGCCTCACCGGCCTTTACGTCCCCACCGAGGGCAAAGTCGCCTACAAGGGCAAGGTCCTGCCCCCCAAGCCGCACCTGGTCACCAGCGCCGGCATCGCCCGCACCTTCCAGAACATCCGGCTCTTCGCCAACATGACCGTCCTGGAGAACGTGCTCGTCGGACGCCACACCCGCACCAAGGAAGGCCTCTGGTCGGCCCTCCTGCGCGGCCCCGGCTTCCGCAAGGCCGAAGCCACCTCCCGCGAACGCGCCATGGAACTGCTGGAGTTCATCGGCCTCGACCACAAGGCCGACCATCTCTCCCGCAACCTCCCCTACGGCGAGCAGCGCAAGCTGGAGATCGCGCGAGCCATGGCGAGCGAGCCGGGCCTGCTCCTCCTGGACGAGCCCACCGCCGGCATGAACCCGCAGGAAACCCGCGCGACCGAAGAACTCGTCTTCGCCATCCGCGACCGCGGCATCGCCGTCCTCGTCATCGAGCACGACATGCGCTTCATCTTCAACCTGTCCGACCGCGTGGCCTGCCTCGTCCAGGGCGAGAAGCTCGTCGAAGGCACCTCCGAGGTCGTCCAGGGCGACGAACGCGTCATCGCCGCCTACCTCGGCACCCCCTTCGAGGGCGCCCCCGGCGCCGACGAACTCGCCGAGGTCGAGGCCGCCGAAGCCGCCGGAACGGCCGCGGAAGCCCAGCCCGCGACCGAGGAAGCCGCCGACACCCCGGCAGCCGCCCCGGCCGACGACACCACGGAAGCCCCCGCGGCCGAGGAGGCCGAGGAGACCCCGGCAGCCGAGGACAGCACGGCGACCGAGGACACCACGGACACCGACGAAGCCCCCGCGGCCTCCGAGGAGCCCGCGGACGCCACCCCGTCCGAAGACTCCGACGCACCCACCGCGTCCGACGACTCCGACGCGCAGGGCAGCACCACCAAGGAAGGAAACGCCCAGTGACCGCACTGCTCGAGGTCGAAGACCTCAAGGTCGCCTACGGCAAGATCGAAGCCGTCAAGGGCATCTCCTTCACCGTCGAAGCCGGCCAGATCGTCACCCTCATCGGCACCAACGGCGCCGGCAAGACGACGACCCTGCGCACCCTCTCCGGGCTCCTCAAGCCCAGCGGAGGCCGCATCCTCTTCGACGGCCAGCCTCTCGCCAACATCCCCGCCCACAAGATCGTCTCCCTCGGGCTCGCTCACTCCCCCGAGGGACGGCACATCTTCCCCCGCCTGACCATCGCGGAGAACCTCCAGCTCGGAGCCTTCCTCCGCAGCGACAAGGCGGGCATCGAGAGGGACATCCAGCGCGCCTACGACCTCTTCCCCATCCTGGGAGAACGCCGTAAGCAGGCCGCGGGCACCCTCTCGGGCGGCGAACAGCAGATGCTCGCCATGGGACGCGCCCTCATGTCCCAGCCCAAGCTGCTCATGCTCGACGAGCCCTCCATGGGCCTCTCGCCGATCATGATGCAGAAGATCCTCGCCACCATCGCCGAACTCAAGGCGTCCGGCACCACCATCCTGCTCGTCGAGCAGAACGCCCAGGCGGCGCTCTCGCTGGCCGACCAGGCCCACGTCATGGAGGTCGGCAGCATCGTCCTCTCCGGCACCGGCCAGGACCTGCTCCACGACGAGTCCGTCCGCAAGGCCTACCTCGGCGAGGACTGACCCCCGCGACCCGGTCGCACGAAAAGGCCCGCACCTCCGTCAGGGGTGCGGGCCTCTTCCGTCCGCCGCTTGGACGCGGACCATGCCCTGCTGCGGGGCGGTACTAGCCCTTCGCCGCCTTCTTCTCCGCGGCGTCCTCGATGACCGCCTCGGCCACCTGCTGCATCGACATACGGCGGTCCATCGACGTCTTCTGGATCCACCGGAACGCCGCCGGCTCCGTCAGGCCGTACTCCGTCTGGAGAACCGACTTCGCGCGGTCCACCAGCTTCCGGGTCTCCAGACGCTGCGTGAGATCCGCGATCTCACCCTCCAGCGCCTTCAGCTCCGCGAACCGGGACACCGCCATCTCGATCGCCGGCACCACGTCGCTCTTGCTGAACGGCTTCACCAGGTACGCCATCGCGCCCGCGTCACGGGCCCGCTCGACGAGGTCGCGCTGCGAGAACGCGGTCAGCATCAGCACCGGGGCGATCGACTCCTCGGCGATCTTCTCCGCCGCCGAGATACCGTCCAGCTTCGGCATCTTCACATCGAGGATCACCAGGTCGGGCTTGTGCTCCCGGGCCAGCTCGACGGCCTGCTCACCGTCGCCGGCCTCGCCTACGACGGTGTAGCCCTCCTCCTCCAGCATCTCCTTGAGGTCGAGACGGATCAGCGCCTCGTCCTCGGCGATGACGACACGGGTCGTCAGCGGAGGCACGTGCGACTTGTCGTCGTCGGGCGCGTCTACGGGCTGGGGCGACTCGGGGGCGGTCACGGGGGCTCCTCGTTCAGGGCGGGGACTGCTGACAAGAGCCTACCTAGCTGCGGTAAGGTGAGGGCACGGCGGGTGATCGCTACCCTCTGTTTCAGAGGAAGCCCCGGTAGCCCAGCGGTAGAGGCAATGGATTCAAAACCCATACAGCGTCGGTTCGAATCCGACTCGGGGTACTTTTCCTTGAATGTCAAGGTTGCTAGATGAAGCGGATGTTCCCGTTCTGGTGAACATCCGCTTTTTGCTGCGTGTCGCGCGCCTGCCATCCACAGAGTGGCCATATGTACGACATGGGCACACGCAAGCGAGCGCTGGCGCTCCTTGCACAGGGACGCAGCCTCAACTCGGTGAGCAACGAAACCGGGATCTCGCGCGCCGCGATCCGTTCCTGGCGGACACGCGTCGAGCCCCTTGACGGCAACCGTTCACAGCCCTGCCCCAGATGCCGAGCCACCCCCGAGAAACCGGACGAGCTCGCCGCGTACGCCTACCTGCTGGGGCTGTACCTCGGAGACGGCTGCATCAGCCACCTACGGCGAGGCGTCCATTTCCTCCGGATCGTCTGCGCCGACGCCTGGCCCGGTCTGATCGGCGCCTGCGCCGAAGCCATGCAGCTGATTCGCCCCGACAACAAGGTCTTCCGCGTCCAGCGCCAGGGATGCCAGAACGTCACCTGCTACAGCAAGCATTGGCCTTGCCTGCTCCCGCAGCATGGCCCCGGCAAGAAGCACGAGCGGCCGATCGTGCTCGAAGACTGGCAACAGGAGATCGTCGATGACCACCCCTGGGAGTTCATCCGGGGACTCATCCACTCGGACGGGTGTCGCATCACCAACTGGACCACCCGCGTCGTCGCCGGGGAACTCAAGCGCTACGAGTACCCCCGGTACTTCTTCACCAATGTCTCGGACGACATCCGACAGCTCTTCACCGGCACCCTGGACACGCTCGGCGTCGACTGGACGCATTGCACCCGCCACGGGAACCCGTACAACATCTCGGTCGCCAGGAAGGCCTCGGTAGCCCTCATGGACGCCCACGTGGGCCCCAAGTACTGACCCGGTGGGACCCCGTGGCGAAGTCCGGCTACTTGGGGCTGTCGTCCTCGCCCACGTGGTGGACGCGGACCAGGTTCGTGGAGCCGGAGACTCCGGGCGGGGAGCCGGCGGTGATCACGACGATGTCGCCCTTGGCGCAGCGGCCGTACTTCAGGAGGAGTTCGTCGACCTGGTCGACCATGGCGTCGGTGGAGTCGACGTGGGGGCCGAGGAAGGTTTCGACGCCCCAGGTGAGGTTGAGCTGGGAGCGGGTGGCGGGGGTGGGGGTGAAGGCGAGGAGGGGGATGGGTGAGCGGTAGCGGGAGAGGCGGCGGACGGTGTCGCCGGACTGGGTGAAGGCGACGAGGAACTTGGCGCCGAGGAAGTCGCCCATTTCCGCCGCGGCTCGGGCGACGGCGCCGCCCTGGGTGCGGGGTTTGTTGCGTTCGGTCAGCGGGGGCAGTCCCTTGGCGAGGATGTCCTCCTCGGCGGCTTCGACGATGCGGGACATCGTCCTGACCGTCTCGATGGGGTATTTGCCGACGCTGGTCTCGCCGGAGAGCATCACGGCGTCGGTGCCGTCGATGACGGCGTTGGCGACGTCGGAGGCTTCGGCGCGGGTGGGGCGGGAGTTGTCGATCATCGAGTCGAGCATCTGGGTGGCGACGATGACCGGCTTGGCGTTGCGTTTGGCGAGTTTGATGGCGCGCTTCTGGACGATGGGGACCTGTTCGAGCGGCATTTCGACGCCGAGGTCGCCGCGGGCGACCATGATGCCGTCGAAGGCGGCGACGATGTCGTCGATGTTGTCGACGGCCTGGGGCTTTTCGACCTTGGCGATGACGGGGAGGCGGCGGCCTTCCTCGTCCATGATGCGGTGGACGTCCTGGATGTCCTTGCCGCTGCGGACGAAGGAGAGGGCGATGACGTCGAAGCCGGTGCGCAGGGCCCAGCGGAGATCGTCCTCGTCCTTGTCGGAGAGGGCGGGGACGGAGACGGCGACGCCGGGGAGGTTGAGGCCCTTGTGGTCGGAGACCATGCCGCCTTCGATGACGGTCGTGTGGACGCGGGGGCCGTCGATGCCGGTGACTTCGAGGCAGACTTTTCCGTCGTCGACGAGGATGCGTTCACCGCGAGTGACGTCGGCTGCGAGTCCGTCGTAGGTGGTTCCGCAGGATTCGCGGTCTCCTTGGGCGCCTTCTTCGACGGTGATGGTGAAGGTGTCTCCGCGTTCAAGGAGTACGGGTCCTTCGGTGAAGCGGCCGAGGCGGATCTTCGGGCCTTGAAGGTCGCCGAGGATTCCGACGCTGCGGCCGGTTTCGTCGGAGGCTTTCCGGACGTGCCGGTAGCGCTCTTCGTGGTCGGCGTGGGTGCCGTGGCTGAGGTTGAAGCGGGCTACGTCCATTCCGGCGTCGACCAGGGCTTTGATCTGGTCGTATGAGTCGGTGGCGGGGCCCAGTGTGCAGACGATTTTCGCTCGGCGCATGATTCGAGCCTAGGCCTTACCGGTCGGTAGAGAATTGGTCGCGCATGACTACTCAACAACCTTTGCGTGAAGGGTTATTGACAACTGTTGAATTGTGCGCCGTGCCGCTCCGATGAGCGGAGCAGGGTGCCCGGTACGGCCGGCGCATTCTTCGACCTGTGCCCGTCCAGTGTGCGCCGGGCTGTGGGATGGGTGCGCGGAAGAGTCTCGTGGTGACTTTCCGTGATGCTGTCAGGTGCGGCTAGAGCCGTGGTGGCGCCATGGTGAAGCGGGCGACGACCTGGGCGTGGACGTGCTGGCGTTGGGGTTCGAGGTCGAGGGGTGCGGGTTCGTCCTCGGCGGGGGCGGCGGCGTAGACGGCCCGGCTGCGCGCGCGGGTGCCCTGGGGTACCTGGGGGTGGGTGTCCTCGGTGCCGGTGTCGGCGAGTTCGACGAGGGCGGTGAGGGTGGTGTCGAGGGCTTCGGCGTATTCGCGGGCGCGCTGGACGGCTTCGCGGACGGCTTGTTGGCGTGCTGTGCGGTGGGCGGGTGAGCCGGGGCGCAGGGTCCACCAGGGGCCGTCGACGCGGGTGAGGTCGAGGTCGGCGAGGGCGGTGGTGAGTTCGCCGAGTGCGGTGAAGTCGTTCAGTTCGGCGGTGATGTGGACGAGTCCGTGGTGGGTGCGGGTGCGTTCTCCGCGGCTGTGGCGGCTGAGTTCGGGGGTGATGGTGAGGGCGCTGGTTTCGAGGTGTTCGACCGCGTCGCCGTGGGCTTTGACGAGGTCGAGGGCGCGGGCGTTGCGGTGGGTGAGGTCGGTGAGGGTCTGTCGGCGGTCTTTGCCGCGGGCGGTGACGGTGATGGTGATGCGGGCGATCTCGGGGTCGACTTCGAGGTGGGCTTCGCCGCGGACGGCGATGCGGGGTGTGTCGGGGGTGCCGTAGGGGACGGCGGGGGTGGTGGCCGGGGTGCGCCGGTCGGCGGGGCCGGTGTCGGGGGTCATACGTCCCACTCTGTCACTGGGTGGGGTGTCTCCGGTGCCGTCCGGCCATCAGATGGAAACCTCCAGGGTCTTTTGCGGGGGCGGGTGTTGGGCCAGAATCTACGCGCGTCGTTACCCCCGTCCCGAGGAGTTCGTGCCATGCCGTTGAATCGCCGGAAGTTTCTGAAGGAGTCCGCCGTGACCGGTGCGGGGGTGGCGCTCGCGGGTGTGGGCGCGGCTCCGGTGGCGCAGGCCGCGGAGGGGGCGAAGGGGGGCCGGCCGGTGAAGCGGTACGAGCTGACGGTGATGGGGACGACCGATCTCCACGGTCACGTGTTCAACTGGGACTACTTCAAGGACGCGGAGTACTCGGACAAGGCGGGTAACGCCCAGGGTCTGGCGCGGATCTCGACGCTGGTGAACGCGATCCGTGCGGAGAAGGGGCGTTGCAACACGCTGCTGCTGGACGCGGGTGACACGATCCAGGGCACTCCGTTGACGTACTACTACGCGAAGGTGGATCCGATCACCGCCAAGGGTGGTCCGGTGCATCCGATGGCGCAGGCGATGAACGCGATCGGCTATGACGCGGTGGCGCTCGGGAACCACGAGTTCAACTATGGGATCGAGACGCTGCGGAAGTTCGAGTCGCAGTGCCGTTTCCCGTTGCTGGGTGCGAACGCGCTGGACGCGAAGACGCTGAAGCCGGCGTTCCCTCCGTACTTCATGAAGGAGTTCCGTGTTCACGGTGCTCCGCCGGTGAAGGTGGCGGTGCTGGGGCTGACGAATCCAGGTATCGCGATCTGGGACAAGGCGTATGTGCAGGGGAAGTTGACGTTCCAGGGTCTTGAGGAGCAGGCGGCGAAGTGGGTGCCGAAGCTCCGGTCGATGGGTGCGGACGTGGTGGTCGTGTCGGCGCACTCGGGCACGTCGGGTACGTCGTCGTACGGCGATCAGGTGCCGTACGTGGAGAACTCGGCGGCGTTGGTGGCTCAGCAGGTGCCGGGGATCGACGCGATCCTGGTGGGTCACGCGCATCTGGAGATCCCCGAGTTGAAGGTCACGAACACGGCGACGGGCAAGACGGTGGTGCTGTCGGAGCCGCTGGCGTTCGCGGAGCGGCTGTCGGTGTTCGACTTCGGGCTGGTCTTCGAGAAGGGGCGTTGGCGGGTCGAGTCGGTGGCGGCTTCGGTGCGCAACACGAACTCGGTGGCGGACGACCCGAAGATCACGCGGTTGCTGAAGGACGAGCACGATCTGGTGGTGGCGTACGTCAACCAGGTGGTGGGTACGGCGACGGACACGCTGACGACGGTGGAGGCGCGTTACAAGGACGCTCCGATCATCGATCTGATCACGAAGGTCCAGGAGGACGTGGTGCGGGCGGCCCTGGTGGGGACGCAGTACGCGTCGCTGCCGGTGATCGCGCAGGCGTCGCCGTTCTCGCGGACGTCGGAGATCCCGGCCGGGAAGGTGACGATCCGGGATCTGTCGAGTCTGTATGTGTACGACAACACGCTGGTGGCGAAGGTGCTGACGGGTGCGCAGGTCCGTGCGTACCTGGAGTACTCGGCGAACTACTTCGTGCAGACGGCCGTGGGTGCGGCGGTCGACACGGAGAAGCTGACGAACGCGAACAGTCGCCCGGACTACAACTACGACTATGTGTCGGGTCTTCGGTACGACATCGACGTCGCGCAGGCGGAGGGTTCGCGGATCAAGAACCTGACGTTCAACGGTGCGCCGTTGGACGACGCCCAGCAGTTCGTGTTCGCGGTGAACAACTACCGCGCCAATGGTGGCGGGGCGTTCCCGCATGTCGCCACGGCGACCGAGGTGTGGTCGGAGTCGACGGAGATCCGGACGCGGATCGCGGAGTGGGTCACGGCGAAGGGTGTGCTGGACCCGAAGGACTTCGCGTCGGTGGACTGGAAGTTGACGCGTGAGGGTGTGCCCGTGTTCTAGGGCGTTCTTGGTTCAGGTCGGCGGCGTCGGCGCGGCTTCTCGCGTCGGCGCCGTTCGTCTTGTGCGGGTGTGCGGGGCGATCGGAGAGTTCCGGCCCGTGTGTGAACCGATCGGCGGGGCTCGTCCGATGAGGGGATGTGGGGCTGTGCTCATCGTCCTTCGACGAGGGGGATGAGCGGGACGAGGGGGGTGAGGGTTCGGGGTTCCTGACGGGCGGCGGGGACGCGGGGGGTGCCTTCGAGACCGAAGGTGGTGAAGGCGGTGCGGCCGGGGAGGGGGTAGGGGTCCTTTCCGGTGAGGGAGTTGAGGATGGTGGCGCTGCGCCAGGCGGCGAGGCCGAGGTCGGGGGTGCCGACGCCGTGGGTGTGGAGTTCGGCGTTCTGGACGTAGACGCGGCCGGTGACGGTGGGGTCGAGGACGAGGCGGAACTGGTTGTCGATGTCCGGGCGTTCGGCGTTGTCGCGGCGGAGGTAGGGGTCGAGTCCGGCGAGGAGGGGGGCGATGGGGCGTTCGCGGTAGCCGGTGGCGAGGACGACGGCGTTGGTGGTGAGGCGGGAGCGGGTGCCTTGCTGGACGTGTTCGAGGTGGAGTTCGATCTTGGTGGTGGCGATGCGCCCGGCAGTGCGGACGGTGACGGCGGGGGTGAGGACGGCGTCGGGCCAGCCGCCGTGGAGGGTGCGGCGGTAGAGCTCGTCGTGGATGGCGGCGATGGTGTCGGCGTCGATGCCTTTGTGGAGTTGCCACTGGGCGGCGAGGAGGCGGTCGCGGACGGGTTCGGTGAGGGCGTGGAAGTAGCGGGTGTAGTCGGGGGTGAAGTGTTCGAGGCCGAGTTTGGAGTACTCCATGGGGGCGAAGGCCTCGGTGCGGGCGAGCCAGTGGATCTTTTCCTTGCCGATGGGGCGGTTGCGGAGGAGGTCGAGGAAGACCTCGGCTCCCGACTGGCCGGCGCCGATGACGGTGATGTGGTCGGCGGTGAGGAACCGGTCGCGGTGTTTGAGGTAGTCGGCGGCGTGGATGACAGGTGCGTCGGGGGCTGCGACGAGTGGTTTGAGGGGTTCGGGGATGTGGGGGGCGGTGCCGACGCCGAGGACGATGTTGCGGGTGTGGGTGCGGCCGAGGGCCTGTGCCTGGCCGTGGGCGTCGAGGCGGGTGAAGTCGACTTCGAAGAGGTCGTGTTCGGGGTTCCAGCGGACGGCGTCGACCTGGTGGGCGAAGCGGAGTCCGGGGAGGTGGTCGGCGACCCAGCGGCAGTAGGCGTCGTATTCGGCGCGTTGGATGTGGAAGCGCTCGGCGAAGTAGAAGGGGAAGAGGCGGTCGCGGTCCTTGAGGTAGTTGAGGAAGGACCAGGGGCTGGTGGGGTGGGCGAGGGTCACCAGGTCGGCGAGGAAGGGGACTTGGAGGGTGGCGCCGTCGATGAGGAGGCCGGGGTGCCAGTCGAAGCCGGGGCGTTGTTCGTAGAAGACGGTGTCGAGTTCGGTGAGGGGGTGGGCGAGGGCGGCGAGGGAGAGGTTGAAGGGGCCGATGCCGATGCCGACGAGGTCGCGGGGTGTTTCGGCGGTGGGGCGCTGGGGCTGGGGTGTCGGTCTCATCGGGGTGTGTGTCCTTCCACCAGTTTCAGGAGCGTGGCCAGGTCGCCGGGCCGGGTGTGGGGGTTGAGGAGGGTGGCTTTGAGCCAGCGGCGGCCGTCGAGGGTGGCGCGGCCGAGGACGGCGCGGCCTTGGTCGAGGAGGGTGCGGCGTACGGCGGCGACGGTGTCGTCGGTGGCGCCTTCGGGCCGGAAGAGGACCGTGCTGATGACGGGGCGGTCGTAGAGCTCGAGGCCGGGGTGGGCGGCGATGAGGTCGGCGAGTTCGTGGGCGTGGGCGCAGACCTGGTCGACGAGGTTCCCGATGCCGTGGCGCCCGAGCGTCTTGAGAGTGACGGCGATCTTGAGGATGTCGGGGCGGCGGGTGGTGCGCAGGGAGCGGCCGAGGAGGTCGGGATGGCCGGCTTCGGTGTCGTC
Source organism: Streptomyces sp. NPDC005070 (assembly GCF_053600395.1). Taxonomy (NCBI): domain Bacteria; kingdom Bacillati; phylum Actinomycetota; class Actinomycetes; order Kitasatosporales; family Streptomycetaceae; genus Streptomyces; species Streptomyces sp. NPDC005070. The sequence continues at coordinate 31,550 of NZ_JBSFZS010000091.1, forward strand.
GTCGGCGTTGAGGTAGTCGGCGCGGTGGCCGAGGGGTGTGAGGTCGGTGGGGTCGCGTACGGCGAGGAGTCCGGCGGCGACGGGCTGCCAGCCGAGTTTGTGCAGGTCGAGGGTGACGGTGTCGGCGCGGGCGAGTCCGTCGAGTTTGCCGCGGTGCCGGTCGCTGAAGAGGAGGCCTCCGCCGTAGGCGGCGTCGATGTGGAGGCGGGCGCCGTGGGTGGCGCAGAGGTCGGCGATCTCGGGCAGCGGGTCGATGAGTCCGGCGTCGGTGGTGCCGGCGGTGGCGGCGACGAGGAGGGGGCCGCGCAGCTCGGTGAGGGCGCTGTCGAGGGCGGCGGGGTCGAGGGTGCCGGCGGCTGCGGGGAGAACGACGGGGTCGGGGAGGCCGAGGATCCAGGCGGCGCGTTGGAGGGAGTGGTGGGCGCCTGCTCCGCAGACGAGTTGGATGCCGTGGTGTTTCTCGCGGGCGAGGAGGAGGGCGAGTTGGTTGGATTCGGTGCCGCCGGTGGTGACGAGGGCGTCGCCCCGCACGCGCCGCGCCCCCGTGCCCTCCACCGGCGCGCCCTCCGCCCGCGCTCCCTGCGTCTCCGTGCCCCGCGCCGCCTGCGCGTCTGAGGGGTCCGATGCATCCCCGGCGTCCGGGTCGCCGTAGACCAGGTGGGCGAGGGCCTGGGCGAGGACCGCTTCGAGTTCGGAGGCGGCGGGGGCCTGGTCCCAGGAGTCGAGGGACGGGTTGAGGGCGGAGGCCGCGAGGTCGGCGGCGGTGGCGACGGCGAGGGGCGGGCAGTGCAGGTGGGCCGCGCACAGGGGGTCGGCCGGGTCGGCGGCGCCTTCGGCGAGGGCGCGGACGAGGGTGTGCAGGGCGTCGGCGCTGCCGTGCGGGGGCAGGGGGTCGCCGAGGGCTGTGCGCAGGCGCTCGGCGACGCGTTCGGGTCCTCCGGCGGGGAGGGGTCCTCCGCGGGCGGCGGTGCCCTCGGCGAGCGCGTGCAGGACGGTGTCGAGCAACGGCCGCAGTGCGTCGGGGCCTTCGGGGCCTGAGGCGAGGGGCGGCGTGCTCATGGGTGTCCTCCGATGGACGTGCGGCGGGTCCTTCCCGGCGTGTGCGTGTTTTGGGCAGGTGCGCCCGCCAAGGAGAACGATTCGGTCCCGGCGGGGGTACTGCCGTACGGAGGATTTGTGTGAGCGGGGCCGGACACGCCGGACGCCGGACCGCTGCGCTGGGCAGCGGCCGCCTTGTTGACGGCGATCACGTCGGCCAGCTCCAGGACACCCTTCTTGATGCCCTGCAACTGGTCGCC
>NZ_JBSFZS010000092.1:0-32510 GCF_053600395.1 Streptomyces sp. NPDC005070
CTACGAGCGCAAGGCCGAACACTTCCTCGCCTTCGTCGGCATCGCCGCAGCCCTCATCTGCCACCGCCGCCTCACCAAATGAAACGATGTCTTAGTCAGTAGAGAGCTGCGGACGCTGAACGCTGCGGGACGACGAAGAGACCACCCGCGCCGGCGCGCTGGGTGGTCTCTTCGGTCCAGGCCGCTTCCTCAGGGGCCCAACAGGCTCCAGGGTCACGGATGTTGCCGCGTGAGCGAAGCGAACTGCCAAGAGTCGTGCGGCCTTTGGCCGCTCGTTCTATCCCGCGTGAGAGCGTGCGACTGGTGAAGAATCCGGAAGGAGCGAGCGTGGCACATCGTCGGTCTTGATGATCTGACCTACACCGATAAACCTGCTAGCTACCAAAATCCCGGCGTCGTGCACAGCGGAGCCAGCATGGCTCGCCGACGCGTCTTCGAGAAGCCACGGAGTGAGGTCCCGTTCGAATGCGTCGACCGCAGTCTTGAGTACGCAACTTTCCGTGGCGATTCCGCAAATATACAGGTCAGTCCACCCATGCCGCCGAACGAGTTCGGAGCCTTCTTCCGAGAATAGGCTATAGATCGTCTTGTCTAGGATAGCCGTTGCCCGCCGCGCGAAATGGAGAAGTTCTGGGACGATATCCGTCTGCGGTGCATCCTGAAGCGCAGTCCAGTGAATCATGCGCTCAAATGGGCTTCCGGGGTAATTTAGATAGCGGGTGAAAATCACGTCACCCCCGTTCCTCTGCCACCGAGAAACAATATCTGCGATCACAGGGATTACAGGCTGAGACGGTTCCCGAATGAAGCCATTTTGCGCATCAACCACTACGAGCACGGCCTTATTTGCGTCCATCTTCACTACCCCTCGCATTCACGTAGCGTTTCCACAGCCTGTGACAAGTGCCTCGCAAGGCCACTAGTTCCCACAACAGCCTCGCGCATGGCCCGATGTTGAGACGTCTCCCGCGGGCGTTCAGTCGTTACTCGTGATCTAATCCCCCTAAGGAACCGCCACCCAAATTCTGGCGGAATTTCGGGATCAATCCCTTTCTCTAGCTGACCCCTTATGTAATCGCAGTATGCCCAAATCGCTTGAACGGTCAGTTCGCAGGCCACTAGATCTTGCTCGGATAGGCCTCGCTCTGGCGCGACCGGGTGATAGACAACACCAGACCATGACGCAAAACCGTGAGAAATTCCCTTGATTCCGAAATCCACCATCTCCGGATGGTTGAATCCCTCGCGCAGGAGTGCCTGTTCGATCAGGGTTGCATGCCCGAACGAATCTCTAGCGTCACTACGGACGTCATCGCGTTCAAGGAGGACACGAGGCATACACATCATGCGTAGCGCCGTTTCCAATTGGATGCCCGACCAGACTGAATGATCCAGCCAATAGAGGCTGAGCACATATGAAGCGCTCAAGCTCTCGACACCGGTTAGCCTGCGCAATTCATTTTGCGCCCAGGACATATTCTCCTCGTAAGAGGCGCGGCGCCAAACGGCTAACTCGGCAACTTGCTCGATGGGTCGATCCTCGACAACGTGATACATGACGACACCGAACGGCCAACTGTAGAGCGTGCATTGTGCGTCAGAGAGTGGGAACTCTGCCCGATGGCAGTCGACCCACTGATCGCTGGCACCGCTCATCCCTTGCGAGTCAACCAGTCTGGCTGCAACGTCCGGACCGACGAAAATCGGAATAAATTTATGACTCCGTAAGCCACAGGCTGACGCTTCCCGATCTAGAGTCCTTGCGTCAAGGTCTCCGAATAGTTCGCGAGTGGACTTACCGAATGCCTCACAGAGTAGGCGCGTATAAAAGTCATCCGGCCGAACGACTCGTCCTGTTTCAATTCGGTACAGGGCTTTTTCGAGCGCGGCTAACCCCGGCGAACTCCACCCCTTGCTCACACAGAGAGAATCCAATGCCTTGGCCAGCCTTGGCCTGCCCCACCCACGCTCACCCCTAAGGCTGATCAATACCTGATTCGGAACTAACCGCTGATCCTTGTCGGCTGTCCCCCTGTCCATACGCCGTGTCCCCCTGTCCATGGACGCGTTGACTGTCCAGCGCTGTCAGCGCCTGTCGTCTGCCGCTGTTCTCTCGCCAGAGGCACGCTCGATGCATGCCAAGTCGACGCTTTGTCAGGAGCCCGCTCGCTCAAGAGCCTCAAGCCGGGCCCGGATCTCTGCCACTTCCACTCGCAGCTTGTCCACCTCGGCACATTCGCACGTGTTGGGGTCGGCCGGCGGAGCATCTGCCACCTCGGGGAGTGCTTTAACGAACGTGCCCTTCCCGGCCACACTTTCGAGGAACCCGGCGCGCTGGAGCTCCTGCACCGCCCCTTGCACTGTCATCTCGGCTACGTCGAACTCGGACGTCAGCTCACGCAGGGACGGGAACTTCGTGCCCACCTCGTACTGCCCTGCGGCCAGTCGCTGTCTGAGCTCATCCAGGATCTGCGCTTTGAGCGGCCTTGCTCCAGTTCGATTGATCGGCATAGCTCCAGGCTACGTCGGGCACCCCAATGCGCACTAGAGGACCGCAGGGGGTTGACGAGCAAGGCACCCTAGTGCACCGTAGTGCACAGCAAGGCACCCAACGGACCGTCGGTGTTACCGCACCAAAGGCCCGTTGGGGCCAACCACCGCAGGAGCAGCCTCCACCGCCAAGCAGACGGCCGCTCCCTGGCCCTCGAAGGGGTACATCCATGATGCCTGCAACTCTCCCGTCCGGTCTTCCGACCCTGCCCGGCCGACGTGTGAATGTCTTCGGCGAGCCGGAGGAAGAGGAGTTCGTTCGGGTCGCGGTTCCGGTCGTGGCGCACCTGTCGTTCGCCGACATGCTCGCCCTGCTGATCGAGTCGGGCGGCCTGGTGTACGCGGAGCTGGACGACGACCAGGCCGTGCGGGATGCGCTGAACTTCGCACTGCTGGCCACCGACGTGGTCATGTTCGAGGACAAGGCCGCCGCCGCCCTGACGGTCCTGCACGGCCGTGGAGAGCGGGACACCGTGAAGTGGGCCCGCGCTCTGGCCGCCACGATCACCCGCGTGTTCGGGGTCGCGGCATGACGAACGCGACGGACGCGCTGTTGGCGCGGGTCGCTCCGAACCCGGCGCCGGTCTTCTCCCTTGCGGAGATGGACCGGCGCCCCGCCGGGGAGGACTTGCCCACGATCCCGATCCTGGGGTTAGAACTGACGGTCGCGGAAGCTGCAGCCGCGCTGTTCGAGACGGCCGCCGACGAACTGTCCGTACCGGTCCCCGACACCGACACCCTGTACGACGCGCTGAACGGCGCGGTAAGGACGCTGGGCCCGGCCGGGATCGCGGGCGTCACACCCCAGTTTGAGGACCTGGACGCCGACCCGGTCGAGTGGCCCGAGGTAGCCGCGTGCCGCCGCTTCGCCTACCGGCTGGCCCTGTCGTTCTGGTACGAGGGAGCCCGCTCCCGTCCGATGACGGCTGGGGAAGTCGGCGTAGCGATCTACCTGTCCAGCCTGGACCGGTACCGCATGGCCGAGTTCCGGGAACTCCCGCGCCGCAAGCTGCTGGTGTCCCGCGCCATCCACGAGGGCGTGACGGCCGTGCCGACCGACACCCTGATCCGACTCGGGGCCGTGATGTCCAGCGAGTTCGGCCGGACCGCCGACCGCGACCGGGACCGCGAGTGGCTGTACAAGCAGGCTCTGCCGGACTACCACCGCCGCCGGTTCGCGTTCGACCTGGTGCGGTGGGACCGGCGCCAGCCCGCCCCCCTGATCGTGCGCCCGGACACTGGCGGCTACCTGGTCGGGCTCACTCCGCCGGCCGCACCTGACGGCCTGTGGCTGCGGTCCGCCCGAACGGAGTGGTAGGCGTGAGCCGCGTTCACCCCCTCAACTCCGCGAAACGGCGCGTGCGCAAGGAACAGCTCGCGCGCCGCCACGGCCAGCACTGCACCTACTGCCGCTGCACGTTTCCCAGCCTGCGCGAGGCCACGCTCGATCACGTCGTGCCGCAGTCGCTCTGGCGTTCCTGGTCGGTCACGTCCCTGATGCTTGCCTGCGTCGACTGCAACCAGGCCAAGGCCGACCGACTGCCGCTCTCGCTCGCCCTGTTGCTGCTGCGGTGGGCCGACCCGAACACGCCGGTCCTCCAGCCGGTCGACTGGCCCCTGCTGGCCCGACTCGCCACCGCCCACCGCACGGCTCTGGCCAGCGTGACGGCCCGCGTCACACCCGACGTCACACCCCGACCAGTCGACCTTGAGTCGACCTCCGACCAGCCCGAATCGACATGCAACTGCCCGTCCGTACGGCAGTCGTCGGCCCGACCCGACTACCCGCGCACACCCCGACCGATCCGGGCGTGTGACGGACCGAACGAAGAGGGGGTTGCCGCGTGAACACCGTGAACGGTCCCGTGAACGGATCGGCCCGACCCGTGAACAGCGCGGTGTTCACCGTGAACACCGCCGTGAACACCGTGAACACCCCGCCCGAACCTCCATCCGCACAGGCGGATCGGGCACCCGCACGTGCGGGCCGCACGCCCGCACGCCCCCCACACGTCGGCTCCGGGGAGGACAAGAAGCCGTCCGCCGCGTCCCGACTGGTCGACATTGCCCGCGAGCGCTACCGGTTCGTGCTGTCCACCGACAGCCGCCCCTACGCGGTCGCCCTGGACGGCTCGAACATCGCGCTCCCGCTACGGGGAAAGACCGGCGTACGACAGCGCCTGGCACGGCAGTTCGCCGACGACTACCCCGGCGAGGTCGCCTCACAGTCGGCACTCGCGGACGCGATGACCGTGCTCGAAGGGATCGCGGAGGACACCGACCCCGTCACCGTGAACCTGCGGGTCGGCCGGGATCCGGCCGGCGCGGTGGTGGTCGACCTCGGCAGCGCGGACGGCCGCGCGGTCGTCGTCTCCGGTCTCGGCTGGCAGGTGGTCGACCGGGCCCCGGTGCTCTTCCGCCGCTCCGGAGCCATGGCGCCGATGCCCGAACCGGTCCTGGACGGCGACGGCTTGGCCAAGCTGCACGCACTGCTGAACATGGACGAGCCGACCTTTCACCAACTCGTCGCATGGCTGGTCGCGGCGTGGATTCCGGAGATCCCGCACCCCGCTCTGGTGTGTAAGGGCGAGCAGGGCACGGGCAAGTCCAAGGCCGCGCAGATGTTCATCAACCTCGTCGACCCGTCCCCTGCCGCCAAACGCAGCCAGCCCCGCGACGAAAAGGCGTGGTCGCGGCAGGCGTTCAGCTCCTGGGCGCTGTGCCTGGACAACGTCAGCACGATCCCGCCCTGGCTGTCAGACACGCTGTGCAAGGCGGTAACCGGCGACGGCGTGGTCGACCGCGCCCTGTACACCGACGACGACGTGGTCGTACTCACCTTCAAACGCGTGCTGGCCATGACCACCATCGACGCCGGAGCTCTCGCGGGCGACCTGGCGGAACGGGTGCTCCTGCTGGACCTGCAACTCATCGATTCCCACCGGCGCCGCTCCGAAGAGGAACTGGACGCCACCTTCGCGGCGGTCCGCCCGGCCGTGCTCGGGGCGCTGTTCGACGTGCTGGCCTGCACGCTGGCCGTACTCCCGTCGGTACGGCTGGAGTCCATGCCCCGCATGGCCGACTTCGCCCGCATCCTCGCCGCGGTCGACCAGTCCCAAGGCTGGAACACCCTGCGCGACTACATCGCCACTTCCGCCAACGTCGCCACCGACGCCATGGAAGGCGACCTGTTCGCCATGGCCATCGCCCACCTGGTCGACCAGGCCGGCATCTGGCAGGGCACCGCCGGGCAGTTGCTCGAAGCACTGCCCGCGCCGTTGGTCCGGCCGCCGAACTGGCCCAAGGACGCCACCCGCGCGAGCGGACGCGTCAAGCGCCTGGCACCGCTGCTGCGGTCCATCGGGATCACCGTGGACGACACGCAACGTAGCCAGGACCGGCACCGCCACCGACTCCTCACCCTCACCCGCGCAGCCCCCGAGGACGATCCAGCGTCCACATCCGAACAGGCCTCCCTCTGGCCGGAGGTGGCCCCGCTCGGGGAAGGCAGAACCCGGCCTGAACAGCCCTGACGTCACCGGAAGACCAGCCGGGCCGGGCCGCATACCAGCGGCCCGGGCACGTCGAAGTTGCGGACGCTAGAGCCGTCCAGCGTCCACAGCGTCCGTCCCAGCGTCCACACTTCTCACTGCCTCTGGCCTGCACAGACTCCAACGTGCGGACGCTGGGACGCTGCGGACGCTGCGATACACCAACTCTCTAGGACAGCGACCGGCACCACTCCCACGCACCGCCACCACGGACACGAGGAGTCAACATCGCCATGGCCACCGAAGAGCCGACCGACCCGCGCGACAGCCTGCGCGGCGGCCTCCCGGACCGCTACCTGACCCCCGAAGACCTGGTCACCATGTTCAGCCTCCCGAGCGTCGAAACCGTCTACCAATGGCGCCGCAAGCGCATCGGCCCGACCGGCTTCCGCGTCGGCCGCTACCTCCGCTTCAACCCCGCCGCCGTAAAGGCCTGGGAGGCCGAACAGACCGCCCGCGCAGACGCCGCCTGAACGGTTGCTAGGTCTAGCACCGGGAGCCGCTAGACCTAGCACCCCCGCTAGCAGCCGATCCCGTACCTGGTCTGCGACCTAGCACCTAGCGCCCCGGCCCCGAGGAACCACCTTCCGGCCCGGATACACCGCCGGACGGCCCGCCCTCGCTCGCTAGACACCCGCCGCCGGCAGGGAGGCAGCGCCCGCGTGGCCAGGGAGGCAGGGAGGACTCCCTGGCAGCCTCCCTGACCCGCCTCCCTCTGCCTGACCAGCACAGACGGCCTCTCAGGGAGGCAGGGAGGCACGCCCCCAGCACCCCCGAAACCCCCTCAGGAAGCCACCCGAGAGCCCCTGTCTCGGCCTCCCTGAGACCCGCCGGGCCTCTGCTACCGGTAGCAACCCCACCCGCTACCGGTAGCAACCCCGCTAGCACCCCAAACCCCAAGTGATCAGGCCTCTAGCAACTAGCAGGCCTGGCCCAGCACACCCCAAATCCGGGCCGACGGAGCTCATCGGACCCCGCCGCACCCTGCTACCGAGAAGGGATCAGCCCCATGGCTGGCCACATCCAAGACCGCTGGTACAAGACCGACACCGACGCCAACGGCAAGTCCACCCGCACCAGGACGGAGCGGCACGGAACGGGCCTGCGCTACCGCGCCCGTTACATCGGGCCCGACGGCACGGAGAAGTCCAAGAGCTTCCCCGATGGACAGAAGCGAGTCGCCGAGAAATGGCTGTCCGGCATTGAGGCCGACATGACGCGGGGCCAGTACATCGACCCGCGCGCCAGTCGGACCACGTTCCAGCAATACGCGGAACGCTGGATTGCAGCCCAGACCACAGACGTGGCGACTCGCACGACCGTCGGGACGCGGCTACGCCTTCACGCCTTCCCGTACATCGGCTCCCGGCCGCTCGGTTCGTTCCATCCCGAGCACATTCGAGGGTGGTCCCACACTCTCGAATCGGCTGGGCTGGCCACGTCGTACCGACGGGCCATCTTCGGCAATGTCTCGTCCGTTTTCAGGGCCGCGGTGGACGATCGGCTCATTGCGCGGAACCCCTGCCGCGCTGGATCGGTCAAGGCCCCGAAGCCCGCCGCCGGCCGCGTACGGCCGTGGACTGTTGACCGCATGCTCGCCACGCGTGCAGCGCTCCCGGAACGCTTTCGGGCAACCACCGATGTAGGAGGAGGCTGCGGACTTCGGCAAGGCGAAATCTTCGGCCTTCCGGTCGACGAGGTGGAGTTCCTGACGGGTTGGCTGCACGTGGGTTACCAGGTGAAGCCGATCAACAGGCATCTGGTCTTCGCGCCGCCGAAGGGCGGAAAGGTCCGCGACGTACCTCTCCCCAAGGGGGTCAGCACCGCCCTCGCTGCTCACATCAAGCGATTCCCGCCCGTAGATGTCACCCTCCCCTGGCGCACTCTGGACGGTCCCCCAGTGACAAAGAAACTGATCTTCATCAACGAGGACGGTTCGGCGCTGCACCGGAACTCCTTCAATCTCAGCGTCTGGAAGCCCGCTCTCGTGGCCGCAGGCGTCATCCCTGAGCCTGGACGGGGCAAGCGGGCCCAAGCATCGCGCGAGGACGGCATGCACGCGCTGAGGCACTTCTACGCCTCCGTGCTGCTGGACGCGGGAGAAAACATCAAGGCTCTGAGCCAGTACCTCGGGCACAGTGATCCGGGATTCACTCTGAAGGTCTACACACATCTCATGCCGAGCAGCGAAAGCCGCACCCGGTCAGCCGTAGACAGCATGTACGAAGCGGCCAGGAAAGCTCACGACGGCCCAGAGACGGCCCAGGCGGCCTGAACGACGCTGCTACCAGCAGCAAACCTGCTGGTAGCAGTACGTTCGGCGTCGCTCCGTCAATAAATCACCATAGACACGTGACGATCCGTCAGTCAGCGGACGTGCTCGGTGACCTGTTGCACACGGCCGGTCGCGCGCGGTTCCTCCACCACGCTCGTCCCGGCGCCCGGCTGCGACTCCCACGTCCAGGTCTCCTCCAGCCGCACCCGGCCGTCGGGCAGTTCCACGACGAGGGACACGCAGTGGCCCGACGCGGTGGTCCCGTCCCGCTTGAGCTGCACGTACCGGAAGTCGAGGCGGTCGCCCTCGCGGGTGCCGACGAGATGTCCGCGGACGACGTCGCCGCCGGCGTAGTCGGCCCAGACCACGCCGTCCTCCTCGTGGTACGTGAACCGGGTGCGGGTGCCCACCTGGCCCGGGGCCTGGTCGGCGACGGGGGCGAGCACGAGGCCGTCGAGCGGTCGCGCCATGGGCGGAGGCTCCCTTACTGAGACGGACGGGGGCGGGCTAGGGTGGCCAACGTAAAGCACTCGCGGGAGCCCGGACGCACCGGGCTGAGAGGGAGGCTGGGCGGCCTCCGACCGTACGAACCTGATCCGGGTCATGCCGGCGAAGGGAGGGGCTGGACGCCCATGCCGTCTGCACGTTCGTCGGACGTCCTCGTCGTCGGGGGCGGGATCATCGGTCTGGTGACGGCCTGGCGGGCCGCGCAGCGCGGGTTCACGACCGCGCTCGTGGACCCCGAGCCGGGCGGCGGCGCCGCGCAGGTCGCGGCCGGGATGCTGGCCGCCGTCACCGAACTGCACTTCGGCGAGGAGACCCTGCTGGGCCTCAACCTCGCCTCCGCGCGCCGCTATCCGGACTTCGCCGCCGAGCTCGCCGAGGCCGCCGGACAGGACCTCGGCTACCGCCGGAGCGGCACGCTGGCCGTCGCGCTGGACTCCGACGACCGCGCCCATCTGCGGGAACTGCACGCGCTCCAGGTCCGCTCGGGGCTGGAGTCGGAGTGGCTGAGCGGCCGTGAGTGCCGCCGTCTGGAACCGATGCTCGCGCCCGGCGTGCGCGGGGGTCTGCGGGTGGACGGCGACCACCAGATCGACCCGCGGCGCCTCGCCGCCGCCCTGGTCACCGCGTGCGAGCGGGCCGGGGTGACCGTGCACCGGACCTGGGCCGAGCGTCTGAGCGTCGTACGGGAGCGGGCGACCGGTGTCGTCACCGCGGACGGCACCGGCCTCGCCGCGGACCGGGTGGTGCTGGCCGGGGGCAGCCTCAGCGGGCGCCTGGCGGGCGTCCCCGAGGACGCCGTGCCGCCGGTGCGCCCGGTCAAGGGGCAGGTGCTGCGGCTGACCGTGCCGCGCCGGTACGCGCCCTTCCTGAACCGCACGGTGCGGGCCGTGGTGCGCGGAAGCCACGTCTACCTGGTGCCGCGCGAGAACGGCGAGCTCGTGGTGGGCGCGACCAGCGAGGAGCTGGGCTGGGACACCACCGTGACGGCGGGCGGCGTGTACGAGCTGCTGCGCGACGCCCACGAGTTGGTCCCCGGGATCACGGAGTTGCCGCTCACCGAGACCCGCGCGGGGCTGCGCCCCGGCTCGCCCGACAACGCGCCGATGCTCGGCCCGAGCGCCCTGGACGGGCTGCTGCTGGCCACCGGGCACCACCGCAACGGTGTGCTCCTGACGCCCGTGACCGGTGACGTGATGGCCCACGTGCTGACCACCGGCGAACTCCCCGCCGAAGCCCGCCCCTTCACCCCCCTGCGCTTCGGCGCCTCGGCCCTCACGGAGCTGCCGGTATGAACATCCTCGTCAACGGGGAGCGGCGGCGGATCGACGCCGGGACCGCTCTCGACACGCTGGTCGCGACCCTCACCGCCTCGTCGTCCGGGGTGGCCGCCGCCCTGAACGAGACCGTCGTCCCGCGCGCGCAGTGGCCGTCCACCGCGCTCGCCGAGGGCGACCGCGTCGAGGTCCTCACCGCCGTCCAAGGAGGCTGACCCATGGCAGACGACCCCTTCGTCCTCGGCGGTACGGTCTTCGCGTCCCGGCTGATCATGGGGACGGGCGGCGCGCCCAGCCTCGACGTGCTGGAGCGCTCCCTGGTGGCGTCCGGCACGGAGCTGACGACGGTCGCGATGCGGCGCGTGGACGCGTCCGTGCACGGCTCGGTCCTGTCGGTGCTGGCCCGGCTGAACATCCGCGTCCTGCCGAACACGGCCGGCTGCTACACCGCGGGCGAGGCCGTGCTGACGGCCCGTCTGGCGCGCGAGGCGCTGGACACCGATCTGGTCAAGCTGGAGGTCATCGCCGACGAGCGCACCCTGCTGCCCGATCCGATCGAGCTGCTCGACGCGGCGGAGACACTGGTCGACGACGGCTTCACCGTGCTGCCGTACACGAACGACGACCCGGTGCTGGCGCGGAAGCTGGAGGACGTCGGCTGTGCGGCGGTCATGCCGCTCGGCTCGCCCATCGGGTCCGGGCTCGGGATCCGCAACCCGCACAACTTCGAGCTGATCGTCGAGAACGCGCGCGTGCCGGTGATCCTGGACGCGGGAGCGGGCACGGCGTCGGACGCCGCGCTCGCCATGGAGCTGGGATGCGCGGGCGTGATGCTGGCCTCGGCGGTGACACGCGCGCAGGAGCCCGTGCTGATGGCGGAGGCCATGCGGCACGCGGTGGAGGCGGGCCGTCTGGCGCGGCGGGCGGGGCGCATCCCGCGGCGGCACTTCGCGACGGCGTCCTCTCCCGTGGAGGGCAGGGCGGTACTGGACCCGGAGCGCCCGGCGTTCTGAGCCCCTTCCCGCCCCGCCTCGGCTTCCGTCCGCCGCGGTTTCCACCCGGCGCCGGTTTCCGTCCGGCGTCGGTTTCCGGCCGCGCGTGCGGTGCGGGTTGTCGCGTTGCGTCCTTGTGGTGACAGACGGGGCATGATCGGACATCCGTGCGACGAACAGATCTTCGTATACCTGGTGAGCGTCACAGCTCGGATGCAGTCGGGGCCCCGAATCGCCCGAACGGGGCGCCGTGACAGTGGTGGCTCGTAGACTCACCTGCGTGGATACGACCCTTCAGGACCCGCTTGTCGGACACGTGCTCGACGGCCGCTATCGCGTCGACGCGCGGATCGCGGTCGGCGGGATGGCCACGGTCTACAGGGCCTTGGACACCCGCCTCGACCGCGTGCTCGCGCTCAAGGTGATGCACCCGACGCTGGCCGCCGACGCCTCGTTCGTCGAGCGGTTCATCCGCGAGGCCAAGTCGGTGGCCCGGCTGGCGCACCCCAACGTGGTGCAGGTCTTCGACCAGGGGGCGGACGGGTCGTACGTCTATCTGGCCATGGAGTACATCGCCGGGTGCACCCTGCGCGACGTGCTGCGCGAGCGCGGCGCCCTCCAGCCGCGGGCCGCGCTCGACATCCTGGAGCCGGTGCTCGCCGCGCTCGGCGCGGCCCACCGCGCCGGGTTCGTACACCGCGACATGAAGCCGGAGAACGTCCTGATAGGGGACGACGGCCGGGTCAAGGTCGCGGACTTCGGGCTGGTCCGCGCCGTGGACACGGTGACGAGCACGACGGGCGCCATCCTCGGCACCGTGTCGTACCTCGCCCCCGAGCAGATCGAGCACGGCACCGCCGACACCCGGGTCGACGTCTACGCCTGCGGTGTCGTCCTCTACGAAATGCTCACCGGCGCCAAGCCGCACACCGCGGACTCCCCCGCCCAGGTGCTCTACCAGCACCTCCACGAGGACGTACCGCCCCCGTCGGCCGTCGTGCCGGGCCTCGCGTACGCGCTCGACGAGCTGGTCACCGCGGCCACGGCCCGCAATCCCGAGCTCCGCCCGGCCGACGCGGTGGCCCTGCTCGGACAGGTCCTCGAAGCGCGCGCCGGCCTCACCGCCGACCGGCTCGACGCGATCCCGCCGGGCGCCCTGTCCGTGGGCCACGACAACGCCGACGACCGTACGAGCGTGATCCCGCGCTCGCTGTCCGTCCCCCGTCTGCTGCCCGTGAACGACGACGACTCCCTCGACCGGACCAGCCGGTTCGAACAGAGCAGCCCGTTCACGACCGACAGCAGCCCCTTCACCACCGCGCCGGTCCAGCAGCGGACCGCGGGCACGCGGCCGCCGCGGCGCGGGATGCTGCTGGTCGTCGCCGCGATCGTGCTGGTGCTCGGCCTCGGCGCGGGTGTCTGGTACATCAACTCGGGCCAGTTCACCAAGGTCCCGCCCGTCCTGGCCAAGACGGAAGCGCAGGCCAGGACCCAGCTCCGGGGCGCCGGGCTCGACGTCAAGCAGGTCAAGCACGCCTACAGCGACACCGTGAAGCGGGGCAGGGTCATCAGCACCGACCCCAATGTCGGCGAGCGCATCCGCGACAACGACTCCGTGACGCTGACCGTCTCCGACGGCCCCCAGACCGTGAAGGTGCCGGACCTCAAGGGCCTCGCCCTGTTCAAGGCCAGGGAAGTGCTCAAGGGCGACGGGCTCGTCGCCGGCATGGTCACGCGCGAGTTCAGCCAGGACGTGACGAGGGGCTTCGTGATCGGTACGGATCCGGCCGCGGGCACCGAGCGGCACTCGGGCTCGGCGATCGCGATCGTGGTGAGCAAGGGCAGCCCGGTGGAACTGCCCGACGTGACCGGCTCGTCGGTCGAGGACGCCACCGCGGAGCTGGAGGGCGCGGGCCTGAAGGTGAAGATCGCCCCGGAGCGGGTCAACTCCGAGTTCGACAAGGGCCAGGTCGCCCAGCAGACGCCGCGCGCGGGCCGTGAGGCCGCCACGGGCGACACGGTGACACTGACTCTCTCCAAGGGCCCCGAGATGATCGAGGTCCCGGACGTCGTGGGCGACAGCGTCGACGACGCGAGGAAAGCCCTGGAGGACGCCGGGTTCAAGGTCGACGAGGACCGCGGGCTCCTCGGGCTCTTCGGCGACACGGTCAAGAAGCAGTCGGTGGACGGCGGCGACACGGCACCCAAGGGCTCGACGATCACGATCCAGATCCGCTGAGCGGATCCGCCGGCGGGCACCCCACGGGTTCCCGCCGGGCACCCCACGGGTCCGCCCGCGGGGTGCCCGGCGGCGCGTGACACCCTGACGGGTGTGACCAGCAAGCAGCTCCGCAACCCCGTCGGCGGCCATGTCCCCGTGGCCGGCGGCCTCAACTCCGTCGGTCTGGCCTACGCCCATGAGCTCGCGGCCGAGACCGTCCAGGTCTTCGTCGCCAACCCGCGCGGCTGGGCGACGCCCGCCGGGAACCCGAAGCAGGACGAGGACTTCCGCGCCGCGTGCGCCGCCGGGTCGATCCCGGCGTACGTGCATGCCCCGTATCTGATCAACTTCGGCTCGCACACCGAGGCGACCGTCGAGAAGTCGGTGGAGTCGCTGCGGCACTCGCTGCGGCGCGGACGGGAGATCGGCGCCCTCGGGGTGGTCGTGCACACCGGGAGCGCCACCGGCGGCCGGGAACGGTCCGTCGCGCTGCGGCAGGTGCGCGACCGGCTGCTGCCGCTGCTGGACGAACTGACCCACGACGACGACCCGTTCCTGCTGCTGGAGTCGACGGCCGGCCAGGGCTCCTCCCTCTGCTCCCGCACCTGGGACTTCGGGCCCTACTTCGAGGCCCTGGACGCGCACCCCAAGCTGGGCGTCTGCCTCGACACCTGCCACATCTTCGCGGCGGGCCACGATCTGACCGGGCCGAGCGGCATGCACCAGACCCTCGATCTGCTGGTCGACACCGTCGGCGAGGGGCGGCTGAAGCTGATCCACGCCAACGACTCCAAGGATGTGGTCGGCGCGCACAAGGACCGCCACGAGAACATCGGCTCCGGCCACATAGGCGAGGACCCGTTCCGCGCCCTGATGACGCACCCCGCCACCGAGGGCGTACCGCTGATCATCGAGACGCCCGGCGGGAAGGAAGGGCACGCCGCGGACGTGGAACGGCTCAAGAAGCTCCGCGACGGTTAGGGCCTGTCTGCCCTAGTCCCGCGACCCTGACGGGAATACCCCAGGGGGGTATGTGGTTCTCTCCGGTACGAAGGACCCGTGACGCGACCCTGGGGGAATTCATGCAGCACGAGGCACACGCCCACGCGGACCAGCACGCACCCGCGGACAACCACGTACCCGCACCGGCACACGCGCACGACCACCACCACGGACCGGCCGCGGCCGGCTGGGCCATGGCCGCCACGGCCACCCTGCACTGCCTCACCGGCTGTGCCATCGGCGAGGTGCTCGGCATGGTGGTGGGCACGGCGCTCGGGTGGGGGAACGTTCCGACAACGGTCCTGGCGATCGCGCTGGCCTTCTTCTTCGGCTACGCGCTCACCCTGCGCGGGGTGCTGCGGGCGGGCGTCGGCTTCCGCACCGCCCTCCGCGTCGCGCTGGCCGCGGACACCCTGTCCATCGCGGTGATGGAGCTGATCGACAACGGCGTCATCGCGCTGTGGCCGGACGCGATGGACGCGCAGCTCGACGACCTGCTGTTCTGGGGATCGCTGCTGATCTCGCTCGCGGTGGCCTTCGCGGTCACGACGCCGGTCAACAAGTGGACGATCGGCCGGGGCAAGGGACACGCCGTGGTGCACCGGTACCACCACTGAGCCGCCGGGACACCGGCAGCGGGGACGCGCGCGGGAGCTCGGGCCGCGGGCTCAGAGTTCGGGGCCGTCCCCGGGTTCCTCCTGGTAGGAGTAGCGCTGTTCGCGCCAGGGGTCACCGACGTTGTGGTAGCCGCGCTCCTCCCAGAAGCCCCGGCGGTCGGCGGTCATGTACTCGACGCCGCGCACCCACTTGGGCCCCTTCCACGCGTACAGATGCGGGACGACCAGGCGCAGCGGGAAGCCGTGCTCCGCCGTCAGCAGCTCGCCGTCCTTGTGGGTGGCGAAGATGGTCCGCTCGGAGGCGAAGTCCGCGAGCCGCAGGTTCGAGCTGAACCCGTACTCCGCCCAGACCATCACATGGGTGACGGCGGGCGCCGGCGGGGCTATCTCCAGGATCGTACGGGCGGGGACGCCACCCCATTCGGCCCCGAGCATGCTGAACTTCGTGACGCAGTGCAGATCGGCGACGACGGAGGCGTACGGGAGGGCGGAGAACTCGTCGTGGCTCCAGCACTGCTTCCCGCCGTCGGCGGTGGCTCCGAAGACCCGGAACTCCCAGCGCTCGGGGCGGAACTTGGGGACGGGGCCGTAGTGCGTGACCGGCCAGCCGCGCTGAAGTCGCTGTCCCGGCGGAAGCTCCGACTGTGCCGTTTCTCCAGATGCGCGCTCCACCGGCTGACCCATGACTCCATCCTGACAGACCGGGAACAGTGCCCATGACCAGCACGGGCAGGATCGGGGCAACTCGGAGTAAGCGTGCACTTACTGGACGCTCCGGTACACCGGTGCAAAAATGCGGCGCAATCTGCCCATCAACCCGCCTGGAAGGAGCCTCTGCGATGCAGGGCGACCCCGAGGTCATCGAATTCCTCAACGAGCAGCTGACCGCCGAGCTGACCGCGATCAACCAGTACTTCCTGCACGCGAAGATGCAGGAGAACTTCGGCTGGACGAAGCTCGCGAAGTACACCCGGCACGAGTCGTTCGACGAGATGAAGCACGCGGAGGTGCTCACCGACCGCATTCTCTTCCTGGACGGCCTGCCGAACTACCAGCGGCTCTTCCACGTCCGGGTGGGGCAGACCGTCACCGAGATGTTCCAGGCCGACCGGCAGGTGGAGGTCGAGGCGATCGACCGCCTCAAGCGCGGGATCGAGGTGATGCGCGCGAAGGGCGACATCACGTCCGCGAACATCTTCGAGTCGATCCTCGAGGACGAGGAGCACCACATCGACTACCTGGACACCCAGCTCGAACTGGTCGAGAAACTCGGCGAGGCGCTCTACATCGCGCAGCTCATCGAGCAGCCGGAGAGCTAGCCGGCCGGAGGGCCGGCAGACGCCCGGAGGCTCAGGCGGCCTCGCGCCCGGCGGTCCCGTACCCGGCGGTCTCGCGCCGCTCGGCCTCGGCCTGTCCGAGGACCTCGGAGAGCACCGGCATGCCCCGGTCGGCCATTTCACGGCGCGGACACGAGCCCCTGCCCAGCAGAGCCTGGATCCGGCGTACGCAGGAACCGCAGTCCGTGCCCGCCTTGGAGGCCGACGCTATCTGCCGAGGAGTGCAGGCGCCGTCCTCCGCATGCTTCTTCACCTGCTGTTCGGTGATCCCGAAGCAACTGCAGACGTACACGCGGTTCACCTCCCGCCGGAATCGTTGGGTCGTGCCGTCCCGATGATCGGTGAGGCTAACCTAACCTTACCCGTCGCACAGGAACCACAAAAGTGGAGTGGGGCGCGGATCGTATGTGATCCGCGCCCCACTTCAGGTGCCCGTAACAGGCGTGACGCCTGTTGATCTCCTACTGGTCGCGGTACATCTCGGCGACGAGGAAGGCCAGGTCGAGGGACTGGCTGCGGTTCAGACGGGGGTCGCAAGCCGTCTCGTAGCGCTGGTGCAGGTCGTCGACGAAGATCTCGTCGCCGCCGCCCACGCACTCGGTGACGTCGTCACCGGTGAGCTCGACGTGGATACCGCCCGGGTGCGTGCCGAGACCCTTGTGGACCTCGAAGAAGCCCTTCACCTCGTCGAGCACGTCGTCGAACCGGCGGGTCTTGTGGCCCGAGGCCGCCTCGAAGGTGTTGCCGTGCATCGGGTCGGTCACCCAGGCCACGGTCGCGCCGGAGGCGGTGACCTTCTCGACCAGCTCGGGCAGCTTGTCGCGGACCTTGTCCGCGCCCATGCGCACGATGAAGGTCAGCCGGCCCGGCTCGCGGTCCGGGTCGAGGCGCTCGATGTACTGCAGCGCCTCCTCGGCCGTCGTCGTCGGGCCCAGCTTGATGCCGACAGGGTTGCGGATCTTCGACGCGAACTCGATGTGCGCCCCGTCGAGCTGACGGGTGCGCTCGCCGATCCACACCATGTGGCCCGAGACGTCGTACAGGTCGCCCGTGCGCGAGTCGACGCGGGTCAGCGCCGACTCGTAGTCGAGGAGCAGCGCCTCGTGCGAGGAGAAGAACTCGACGGTCTTGAACTCCTCCGGGTCGGTGCCGCAGGCCCGCATGAAGTTCATCGCGTTGTCGATCTCACGCGCGAGCTGCTCGTAGCGCTGGCCGGACGGGGAGGACTTCACGAAGTCCTGGTTCCAGGCGTGCACCTGGCGCAGGTCGGCGTAGCCGCCGGTGGTGAAGGCACGCACCAGGTTCAGCGTCGAGGCGGACGCGTTGTACATCCGCTTCAGGCGCTCGGGGTCCGGGATGCGGGACTTCTCGACGAAGTCGAAGCCGTTGACCGAGTCTCCCCGGTATGTCGGCAGGGTCACGCCGTCGCGGGTCTCGGTGCCCTTGGAGCGGGGCTTGGAGTACTGGCCGGCGATCCGGCCGACCTTGACCACCGGCACCGAGGCGGCGTACGTGAGGACGGCGCCCATCTGGAGCAGCGTCTTGAGCTTGTTGCGGATGTGGTCGGCCGACACGGCGTCGAAGGCCTCGGCGCAGTCGCCGCCCTGGAGAAGGAACGCCTCTCCCTTGGCGACGGACGCCATCCGGGCGCGCAGCTGGTCGCACTCGCCCGCGAAGACGAGCGGCGGATACGACGCGAGGTCCGCGATCACATCGCGCAGAGCCTCGGCATCGGGGTACTCGGGCTGCTGCGCCGCGGGCAGGTTTCGCCAGGTGTTGCCAGCGCTCGCGCTGGACTTAGCGTTCACGGTCACCCGGACAACATTACGGGGTCGTGTCGGGCGTCCCGTCCACATGCTCATCAAGTGAGACGAACCGCGCTCGATCGGTGACTCTCCGGGCGGGCACCGCGAACGGTCGCGGCGCCCGCCCGGAGACGGGACGGGGGCCCTAGTCCACGTCGAGGCGGTCGCGGTCGATGGAGATCCGCACCCCGCCGTGGGTCTCGGTCGTGTCGCCCACGTACTGGTGGACGCGCTGGTGCTTGGACCACAGGGCCGAGGGGATCGAGGAGTCGGACGTGCTCGACACACGGTTCCAGCGGGCGAAGTGGATCACGTCGGGCAGGGTGAGCCGGCTCTTGTTGGCGATCAGGTCGGACACCAGGGACGAGGTGTTGCCGTACGCGCCGGAGCGGTAGCCGAGCGCGTGCAGGCGCACGGTGTACGCCTGGAGGTAGGCGAGCACCGAGTCGGTGACCTTGCCTCCGGGCTCGTAGTGCTCCAGGTCGAGATAGAGCACCGAGCCCTTGCCGAAGCCCAGCGCGGCCGCCTGCTTGACGGCGTCGTCGGCGCCGGCGGTGCCCTGCGACACCGGGCTGGTGATCGCCGCGCAGCCGCCTCCGCAGCTCCCGCCGTCGGAGGAGGGCTGCCGGCCGACGTACAGCGGGAAGAACCGCCAGCCGTTCGTGTACTGCGTCCGTACCCAGCCGGCGGTCAGGTGCTGCTGGGCGCAGGCGCGGTTGATGCCACCGATGTAGACACCGATGGCGCCGTACGGGGAGTCGTCGCGCCAGGCGTTCATCGCCGACTGGCTCGGGGCGGTGCAGGCGTCGAAGCCCTCGCCGCGGAAGGAGGTCGCGTCCTTCGGCAGCGCGGCCACCGCGCGCTGCCGCGCGGGTTCCTCGCGCCGGGCGGCGGCGACGGGCAGTCCGGCGCTGCTCAGGACGTCCTGGATGCGCGCGCGGTCGTATCCGTAGGCCGCGGTGACGGCGATGCGGTCGGCGGTGGCCCGGTAGGTGCGGGCCACCGGGTTCTCGGTGACGGCCCGGGGGGCCACGGGGGCGGGCTGGACCAGCAGCGCCTCGGTACGGCCGCTGGCCCTGGCCGGGCAGTTCTGGTCGGTGCCCGGGGTGCCGAGGTAGACGGCGTGCCGGTCGAAGCGGACGCAGGTGTCGGGGTGTTTCTTCAGGTCCACGATCCGCCAGGAGTCGGGCACGGTGAAGATGTAGCCGCGGTAGGCGACCTGGGTCAGGTCCTCGGTGTCGCTCGGAAGCGGTGCGGAGCTCGCGGGGACGAGCGGTCCGGCGGCGAGGGCGGCCGCCGCGAGCAGCACGGTCAGGGCGCGGGCGCCGGTCCGGCGGGTCTGGGACGAACGGCTTGCGTGCATGGTTCTCGTTTCTCGGTGCGTTCGGGCTGTCTGGCCATCCATGGCCGGTGACCGGACGGTAGGAACGCCCCGCGGGGCCGTTTCACGCTGTTGCCGCCCCCCACCGTCGGGTAAGGTGCGGCGCATGTTCGCGCATTCGAACCAGAACTGGTGGTGGACCGCTCATCCGGCGGCCCACTGACTGCGCGTAGACACACGACTTCGCGAAGGCCGCCCGAGGGGCGGCCTTCGGTGTTCGCGGACCCGGGTCGTTCCTCTCCGAGATGCACGATTCGAGAGAAGGACCGCACCCGATGAATCTGCTCGACCTACTGGACGATCCCCGTCCCTTCGCCCTGCTGCGCCGCCGCACGCCGGGCCGCGACCACGACGTGGTCGAACTGCTGCTGGGGCCGGTGCGCGAGTTGGAGCGCCTCGCCGACATCCCCGACGAGGGTCTCGCCCTCATCCCGTTCCGGCAGATCCGGGAGCGCGGTTTCGACGTGCGCGACGACGGCACCCCACTCGCGGTGCTCGTCCCCGAGGAACGCCGTGAACTGCCCCTCGCCGAGGTGCTGGCCCAGCTCCCGGCCCACGACGTCCGGGTCGAGGGCGGCGGCTTCGACGTCGGTGACGAGGAGTACTCCGGGATCGTCGAGCGGGTGCTGCGCGAGGAGATCGGGCGCGGCGAGGGCGCCAACTTCGTGATCCGGCGGACGTACGAGGGCCGCATCCCGGGGTTCGGACGGGCGGACGCCCTGGCGCTGTTCCGCCGGTTGCTGACGGGCGAGCGGGGCGCTTACTGGACGTTCGTGGTGCACACCGGGGAGCGGACGCTGGTCGGGGCGAGCCCGGAGGTGCATGTGCGGATGTCCGCCGGGACGGTCGTGATGAACCCGATCAGCGGGACGTACCGCTACCCGGCCGGGGGGCCGACGCCCGAGGACCTGCTCGCGTTCCTCGCCGACGGCAAGGAGATCGAGGAGCTCTCGATGGTCGTCGACGAGGAGCTCAAGATGATGTGCACGGTCGGGGACATGGGCGGGGTGGTGATCGGGCCGCGGCTCAAGGAGATGGCCCATCTCGCGCACACCGAGTACGAGTTGCGGGGCCGCTCCTCGCTGGACGTGCGGGACGTGCTGCGGGAGACCATGTTCGCGGCGACCGTCACCGGCTCGCCCGTGCAGAACGCCTGCCGTGTCATCGAGCGTCACGAGGTCGGCGGGCGCGGCTACTACGCGGGGGCGCTGGCCCTGGTCGGGCGGCAGCGGGAGGACGGGCCGAACGCCGGCCCCGAGGCACAGACCCTCGACTCCCCGATCCTCATCCGCACGGCCGACATCGACGCCGAGGGCCGACTGCGGGTGCCGGTCGGCGCCACCCTGGTGCGGGGATCGGACCCGGCGGGCGAGGTCGCCGAGACTCACGCCAAGGCGGCGGGTGTGCTCGCCGCGCTGGGGGTGCGGCCCGGCCGGCCGCGCCCGGACGGCGCCCGGCCGCGGCTGGGCGACGATCCTCGGGTGCGGGCGTCGCTGGACGGACGGCGGGCCTCGCTGGCGCCGTTCTGGCTGCGGATGCAGGAGCGTTCCCGGGAACTCGCCGGGCACGCGCTGGTCGTGGACGCCGAGGACACCTTCACGGCGATGCTCGCGCACGTCCTGCGGTCGTCCGGGCTCGAGGTGACGGTACGCCGCTACGACGAACCGGGACTGCGCGACGTGGTGCGCGCGCACGAGGGGCCGGTGGTGCTCGGCCCGGGTCCCGGCGATCCCTCCGACGGGGCGGATCCCAAGATGCGTTTTCTGCGCGGCCTTGCCGCCGAGGTGCTGCGTGAGCACCGGCACGGCGTTCTCGGTGTCTGTCTCGGGCACGAGCTGATCGCGGCCGAGCTGGGGCTGGAGATCGTCCGCAAGGACGTGCCGTACCAGGGCGCGCAGACCCGTATCGACCTCTTCGGGCGGGCCGAGACCGTCGGCTTCTACAACAGCTTCGTGGCGCGCTGCGACGACGAGGCGCTGGCGGAGCTGTCCGCGCACGGCGTCGAGGTCAGCCGGGCCGCGAACGGCGAGGTGCACGCGCTGCGGGGTCCCGGCTTCGCGGGCGTGCAGTTCCACCCGGAGTCGGTGCTGACGCTCGACGGCGCGGCCGTGGTGCGGGAGCTGACGGGTCAGCTCCGGGGCACGAGCACGTTCTCCGAGCGGCGGCCCTCGGTGTAGTCGAGGACGTTCGCGGCGGTCGCGTCGACGATCTGGCCCACGGCGTCCCGGGTGTAGTACGCCTGGTGCGAGGTGACCAGGACGTTCGGGAAGGTGACCAGGCGGGCCAGGGTGTCGTCCTCGACGGTTTCGAGGGACTTGTCGAGGAAGAACAGTCCGGCTTCCGCCTCGTACACGTCGAGGCCGACGCCCGTGAAGCGGCCCTCGCGCAGTTCGGCGACGAGGGCCTGGCTGTCGATCAGGCCGCCGCGGCTGGAGTTCACCAGGATCGCGTCGTCCTTCATGACGCGCAGGGCGTCGGCGTCGATGAGGTGCTGCGTCTGCGGCATCAGCGGGACGTGCAGGGTGACGAGGTCGGACTCGGCGAGCAGGCGCTCCTTGGAGACGTACCGCATGCCGAGTCCGAGGCACTCCGGGTTCTCGACGATGTCCCAGCCGAGCAGGTTCATGCCGAAGCCGTGGGCGATCCGGGCGAAGGCCTCGCCGATCTTCCCCGTGCCGACGACTCCCGCGGTGCGGCCGTGCATGTCACGGCCCATCAGCCCTTGGAGGCGGAAGTCGAAGTCGCGGGTGCGGTTGGCGGCGCGCACGATACGGCGGTTGACGGCCATGCCGAGGGTCCAGGCGAACTCGGCCACCGAGTAGGGCGAGTAGGAGGAGACCCGGGCGACCGTCATGCCGAGGCGCTCGGCGACGTCGAGGTCGATGTTGTTGAACCCGGTGGAGCGCTGGGCGACGAGCTGGGTGCCGCCGGCCGCCAGGGTCTGCAGAACGCGGTGGCCCAGGGCGCAGTTGACGCTGGTGGACACGACCTCGTAGCCGGCGGCGATGGGCGCGGTGTCCTCGCTGAGGAAGACGTCGAGGCAGCGGACTTCGTGGCGTCCCGCGAAGGCCTTCTCGAGCAGGGGCTTCTCGTCGGACTGGACGCCGAACGCCAGAATCTCCACCGGTCTCTCCCGTGCTGGGGTACGGGCCGAATATACGGCCCGTACCCCCGTACCCCCGGAGCCGCGCGGGCACGGCCGGGTGCCGCCGTCAGCCGAAGAACACCCCGGCCTCCGTGTACAGACTGGGGTCGACCGTCTTCAGCTTGGCGGTGGCCTCCGCGATCGGGACGCGGACGATGTCGGTGCCGCGCAGCGCCACCATCTTGCCGAAGTCGCCGTCGCGGACGGCCTCGATGGCGTGCAGCCCGAAGCGGGTGGCGAGCCAGCGGTCGAAGGCGCTGGGCGTCCCGCCGCGCTGGACGTGCCCGAGGACCGTGGTGCGGGCCTCCTTGCCGGTGCGCCGCTCGATCTCCTTGGCCAGCCACTCCCCGACGCCGGAGAGCCGGACATGCCCGAAGGAGTCCAGAGTGCCGTCCTTGAGGACCATGTCCCCGTCCTGGGGCATGGCGCCCTCGGCGACGACGACGATCGGCGCGTAGGAGGCCTTGAAGCGCGAGGTCACCCAGGCGCAGACCTGGTCCACGTCGAAGCGCTGCTCGGGGATGAGGATGACGTTCGCGCCGCCGGCCAGGCCCGAGTGCAGGGCGATCCAGCCCGCGTGGCGGCCCATCACCTCGCAGACGAGGACGCGCATGTGCGATTCGGCTGTGGTGTGGAGGCGGTCGAGGGCCTCGGTCGCGATGTTGACCGCCGTGTCGAAGCCGAAGGTGTAGTCGGTGGCGGAGAGGTCGTTGTCGATGGTCTTCGGTACGCCGACGACGTTGATGCCGTACTCGTCGCCCAGCCGCGCGGCGACGCCCAGGGTGTCCTCGCCGCCGATCGCGATGAGCGCCTCGACCTCCTGCTTGGCGAGGTTCTCCTTGATCCGGCGGATGCCGTTCTCCTGCTTGAGGGGGTTGGTGCGCGAGGAGCCGAGGATGGTGCCGCCGCGCGGCAGGATCCCGCGCACGGCGGGGATGTCGAGCCGTACGGTGTCGCCTTCGAGCGGCCCTCGCCAGCCGTCCCGGTAGCCGACGAAGTCATAGCCGTACTCCTGCACGCCCTTGCGGACAATGCCCCGGATGACGGCGTTGAGCCCGGGGCAGTCGCCGCCTCCGGTCAGTACTCCGACCCGCATGGAAAGTCCCTTCGCCACGATTGGCTGTCGGACTCACGCTAATAGTGACCCTCGTCACTTCGGCATGGTGCGGACGGGCTGTTCCAGTGAAATGTCGGGTAGTTGATCAATAGATCACCCGGAAGGTGGCATCTGTGGCGGTCACGCCCCGTCCAGGCCGCGCTCTATGGCGTAGCGGACCAGCTCGACGCGATTGTGGAGCTGGAGCTTGCCCAGGGTGTTCTGGACATGGTTCTGGACGGTGCGGTGGGAGATGACCAGGCGTTCGGCGATCTGCTTGTAGCTCAGGCCCTTGGCGACCAGGCGCAGCACCTCGGTCTCCCGGTCGGTGAGCTGCGGCACCCTCGGTTCGTCGGTGCCCGTGGCCGGAGCGGGTTCCGAGGCCAGCCGGCGGTACTCGCCGAGGACCAGACCCGCGAGGCCCGGGGTGAACACGGGGTCGCCGACGGCCGTCCGGCGCACCGCGTCGGTCAGCTCCTCCGCGGACGCCGACTTCAGGAGGTAGCCGGTCGCGCCGGACTTCACCGCCTCCAGCACGTCGGCGTGCTCGCCGCTCGCCGACAGGACCAGGACGCGCAGGGACGGGTCGGCGCCGACCAGCTCCTTGCAGACCTGGACACCGGGCTTGGCGGGCAGGTTCAGATCGAGGACGAGGACGTCGGGTGCGACCGCCAGCGCGCGGCGCACGGCCTGTTCGCCGTCGCCGGCGGTCGCGACCACGTCGAACCCGGCGGCCTCCAGGTCCCGGGCCACGGCGTCACGCCACATGGGGTGGTCGTCCACGACCATCACCTTGATGGGGTTCTCCCCCGCCCGCGGCTGGTCCGCGGTCCCGCCCGTCATCGTCCTACCGTCGCCTTCGTCATCGTGTCTTCGCCTTCCCCCGCGCGTCCTTCGGTACCTTCAGCTCGACCTCGGTGCCCTGTCCCGGGACGGAGATCAGCTCCGCCGTGCCGCCCAGTTCGCGCAGCCTGCCGCGGATCGAGAGCGCCACGCCGAGCCGCCCCTCGCCCTCGGCCTGGGCGAGCCGCCCCTCCGGGATGCCGGGGCCCTCGTCGCGGACCGTCACGATCACGGCGTCCGGTTCGTCCTCGACCAGGATCCAGGCGCGGGCGTCCTCACCCACGTGCCTGCGGACATTGTCCAGGGCGGCACCCACGGCCGCGGCCACTTCCCGCGCGGCGGGCGGGTCGAGCGGCACCGGCGCGCCGGGCTCGGAGAGAGTCACGCGCGCGGTGGCGTACGGGGCGAGCAGGGCGCGCAGATCGAGCGGCCCCTGGGGATCCTCGTCGTCGGGTTCGTCGACGGCGCGCACCAGCGCGCCGAGCGCGGCGTCCTCCGACACCCGGGAGACGGGCACCAGACCGCCCGACACCAGCGTGCGCAGCGCGGCCTCCTGCTCACCGGCCATCCGGCCGAGCTCCGCGGCCTCGCCGCCGAGCGCGCTGCCGCGCCGCTGCACCATGGCGAGGACCTGGAGCACGCCGTCGTGGATGTCCCGGGCGAGACGCTCACGCTCCCGGGTGGCCGCCTCGATCTCCAGGGCGCGGGCGAGGGTGCGCTCGGAGGCGCGGGCGACCTCGACGACATAGCCGATGGCGATGGAGGCGACCCAGACGAGGATCACGTTGTGCACGGTGTCCCGGGTCGGGGCGCCGCGCTCGACGATGTTGGCCACGGCGACGAGCGTGGAGGCGAAGGCCGCCCAGCGCCAGCCGCCCTTGATCGCGAAGGCCAGGACGGCGCCGGCCGTCCAGATCGACGGCAGCGTCGGGCCGCCCGCGTCGATGCGCGAGGCGGAGTCGGCGACGCGGGTGAGCAGGATGCCGGTCAGCGCGACGGTGAGGTCGGCGGCGAGGAACCGCTTGGTGCAGTTGGCCGCGCCGGAGACCCAGGGGAGCGTGGCCAGCGTCCAGACGAGCAGGAACGCGAAGAACGCGACGGCGACCCACGGGCGGTCGAACTTGTCGTACGTCGTGGCGAAGAGCCCGATCGCGTACAGCACGGTCAGCACCCGGTAGCCGGCCAGCGCACGCCACAGCGGCTGCTCGACCGACATCCTCATGACTCTCTCGCGCTTGGCCATGCCCCCCACCCCACCCTGCCCCGCCCTGCCGACGTCCCTACGGACGCTCCTGGGAGCCGGACCGTTGCCTGTCGGCCGGCTCGGTCTCCCCCGTGTCCCCCGAACCGGCCGGCGGACCGGGCTGCTTCACGTCTTGCTCCGCGGGCTGCGCCTCGGGAGCGGCCTGCGCCTCGTCGGGAGCAGCCTGCTTCTCTTCGGGAGCCGCCTGCGCCTCGTCGGGAGCGGTCTGCTTCTCCGCCCGGGGCTCGGGCTGTTCCCCGGCCGTCTGCTTCGCGGCCTGCTCCGCCTGCTTCTCGGCCTGCTTCTCCGCCTGGGCGAGTGCCGCCCTGGCCGCCTTCTCGGCGTCCTTCTCGGCCTTCGCCGCATCCGCGATCTGCCGCTTGGCGGCCGTCGCGTACATGTCGACGTACTCCTGCCCGGACAGCTTCATGATCTCGTACATGACCTCGTCGGTCACCGCGCGGAGCACGAACCGGTCGTGCTCCATGCCGCTGTAGCGGCTGAAGTCCAGCGGCTTGCCGATGCGGATGCCCGGACGCATCAGCTTGGGCATCAGCTTGCCCGGCGGCTGGATCTTCTCGGTGTCGATCATCGCCACCGGGATGACGGGCGCGCCGGTGGCGAGGGCCACGCGCGCGAGGCCGCCCGGCTTGCCGCGGTAGAGGCGGCCGTCGGGCGAGCGCGTGCCCTCCGGGTAGATGCCGAACAGCTCACCGCGCTCGATCACCTCTATGCCGCTCTTGATGGCCGCCTCGCCCGCGCCGCGCGCGCCGGAGCGGTCCACCGGGAGCTGGCCGACGCCCTTGAAGAAGGCGGCCGTCATCCGGCCCTTGATGCCCGGGGTCGTGAAGTACTCGGCCTTCGCGATGAAGGTCACCTTGCGTTCGAGGACCGCCGGCAGGAAGAAGGAGTCCGAGAACGAGAGGTGATTGCTCGCCAGAATGGCCGGGCCCTCGGCGGGGATGTTCTCGAGGCCTTCCACCCAGGGTCTGAAGGCGAGCTTCAGCGGCCCTCCGATGGAAAACTTCATTGCGCCGTAGATCACCCGCGTGCCTCCTGTGTCGTAGATCAGACCTTAACCCGGAGCACCGTCGAAGGACCCGACGACCCTGGTCGGTGTCAGTACGGTCGCGTACGGTGAAACACACCCGGAGTCGTTTTCCGCCCAACTCATGAACAGGAGACCGAGGTGCCGGTCCTTCCTGGAGCCGAGCCGTTCCGCCACGACGGCGGAGAGGTCGGCGTCCTTCTCTGCCACGGTTTCACCGGCTCCCCGCAGTCACTGCGTCCCTGGGCTGAGTATCTCGCCGACCGCGGTCTGACCGTCGCGCTGCCGCTGCTGCCCGGGCACGGCACCCGCTGGGAGGACATGCAGCTCACGGGCTGGCAGGACTGGTACGCGGAGGTCGACCGCGAACTGCGCGCGCTGCGCCGGAACTGCTCGCGGGTGTTCGTCTTCGGGCTCTCGATGGGCGGCGCGCTGGCGCTGCGGCTGGCGGCCAAGCACGGCGACGACATCGACGGCATCGTGATCGTCAACCCGCTGAACAAGGTGCACGGCCCGGCCGCGCGCCTGCTGCCGGTCCTGCGGCACCTGGTTCCGTCGACGAAGGGCATCGCGAGCGACATCGCGAAGGAGGGCTCCGAGGAGATCGGCTACGGCCGGGTGCCGCTGCACGCCGCGCATTCGATGCGCCGGCTGTGCGCGGTCGTGGACGCGGAGCTGCCGCAGGTCACCCAGCCGCTCCTGCTGCTGCACAGCCTCCAGGACCATGTGGTCTCCCCCGCCGACTCGGCGCGCATCCTCGGACGGGTGTCCTCCACGGACGTGACGGAGATCGTGCTGGAACAGAGCTACCACGTCGCGACGTTGGACCACGACGCGGACCGGATCTTCGAGGAGAGTCACTCCTTCGTCACCCGGCTCGCGCCCGGTGCCGGCAAGGAGGCCGACGCCGGTCGGGTCGGCGGGCAGGAAGGGACGACAGCCGGTGACTGAGCACGACGCGGACCGCGGCGATTCCGAGGAGAAGGGCGTGCCCGTCGGCGAGCCGCTCGACGGTGCCCGTGGCGAGGGGCTCGGTGACGCGCTCACCGAGCCGGCGGGGGACCCGCTCGGAGAGTCGTCCGGTGAGGCCCTCGGGAAGTCCGCCGACGACGAGCAGAGCGTGCCCTTCGACGAGGAGGCCGCCTGGAAGTCGATCGTCGAGGGATACGGCGCGGAGCCGCCGGACCCGCCCGGCTCGCGGCCCTTCCGGTCGATCGAGGACCTGGCGCTCCCCGAGCCGGGTCCTGACACCGGCTCCGGGACCGGCGGTGACGGCTCCGGTGACGGCACCGGCTCCGGCACCGGCACCGGCGAGGACGACGCCCCGGCTCCGGGAGCGGGGTCCGAGCCGGAGGCCTCCGGCGATCTGCCCTCCGCCGTCAAGCCGCTCGGCAGTTCGATCTCGTTCGCGCCCGGTGTCGGCGGCCCGCGGGACTACCGCTCGCCCGAGCCGTCCGAGGACGACTTCGACGAGGACGACGAGGGCCACTTCGTCCCGCCCGAGCCGCCCCCGCTGCCCGCCGCGGACACGACCGCCAAGTTCGCCTGGCTCGGCGTGCTCGGCGGCCCCGCCCTGCTGCTGCTGGCCGTCCTGTTCGGCTGGGACATGACCTGGTGGCTCACCACCCTCGGCATCGGCGGTTTCCTCGGCGGCTTCGCCACGCTGGTGACACGCATGAAGGACGACGACGAGGACCACGAGGACCCGGGGCGCGGCGCGGTGGTCTGACCGCGGATCGCGGCCCCGGGCGCGGCGGGACACTCCCTGGGTCGGACACGGCCTAGGACGCGGGCACTCTGAGGGCGGCCAGTACGGGCAGATGGTCCGTGGCCGCCCTCAGGTCCGCTTCGCTCACGCCGGGAAGACCGAGCGGCACCCCGCAGCCGAGTACCTCGATGCCGGACGTGGCGAAGAGGGCGTCGATGCGCCGGTCGGGCCCCGCGAACGTCCAGGTGTGCTCCCCGCCCCAGGGCCGGGTCGCCCAGCCGTCCTGGAGCGCGCCCGCCAGACGGCGGAACGTCGGTCCCGCCGGGCCTTCGTTGAGGTCGCCGCCCGCGACGGCGTGCGGGGTGCCGAGACCGGCGAGCCGGTCGAGGAGCATGCCGCCCTGCTCGTGGCGCTCGTCCTTCCGGAGCGACAGATGGCAGCTCAGCACGCCGAGCCGGGCGCCCCCGAACCGCACGACCGCCGTGGCGAAGCCCCGGCGGTGCTGCCCCGGGGTGAGCGGGAGCAGGACGTCCTCGGTGCGCTCCACGGTGGCCCGCAGCGTGCACAGCAGCGCGGGCCCGGAGGCGGTGGCGCCCCCCGACAGGGTGACGAGACCGGAGGCGGCGGCGAGACGTGCGAGCTTCTTGCGCCAGCGGAAGAAGCGGGGCGCCTCCTGGACCAGGACGAGGTCCGGTGCGCAGGCGCTGATCACTCGGGCGAGCGCGGCGGTGTCGTCGCGCATCGAGCGGATGTTGTAGCTGAGCACGCGGATCACGGCCGAGCCGTCGGCTTCGGTGCGGGACGCGGGCAGCGGACTGGCGGAGGACCTGGTCGGCATGGCGATCAAGATACGCGCCCGAAGCCCGAGGAAAGGGCCGAAGAGGCACATGCCTCGCCTTCGGGCGGTAAAAGGCGCGGACACGTCCGCGCCCGCCGTCCTGTGCGGGGGCGGCGGGCGCGGTCGTGCGAGACGGGCGGGACCTACATGATCGGGTCGGGCTCCCGGGCCAGGTCCGCCGCTCCGACGAGACCCGCCTTGTTGCCGAGCTGCGCGGCGATCACTTCGGCGACCGGACGCCAGTTGCCGCCGACCAGCCAGCGCTTGTACGACTTACGGATCGGGTCGAGGACCAGCTCGCCCTCGTCCGACAGGCCGCCGCCGACGATGAAGGCGGACGGGTCGAAGAGCGAGGCAAGGTCGGCCAGACCCGCGCCGGCCCAGCGGGCCAGCTCACGGTAGGAGTCCACCGCGACGTGGTCGCCCTGCCGGGCGGCCATGGAGATGTGCTTGCCCTCGATGCCGTCGGGGGTGCCGTCGCCGAGCCCCAGGAGGACCTCCGCCGCCTCCGGGGTCGCGTTGGCCCGCTGCTTCGCGTACCGGACGAGCGCGCGCCCGGAGGCGTACTGCTCCCAGCAGCCCTGCGAGCCGCAGCCGCACAGCAGTCCGTCCGGGACCATCCGGATGTGGCCGAACTCGGCGGCCACGCCGAAGTGGCCGCGGCGCAGCTTGTTGCCGATGATGATGCCGCCCCCGAGGCCCGTGCCCAGGGTGATGCAGATGACGTTGCGGTGGCCCTTGCCCGCGCCGAACTTGTACTCGCCCCAGGCGGCCGCGTTCGCGTCGTTCTCCACGACGACCGGCAGGCCCACACGCCGCTCGACCTCGGCCTTGAGCGGCTCGTTGCGCCAGTCGATGTTCGGCGCGAAGTAGACCGTCGAGCGCTGGCGGTTCACATATCCGGCGGCACCGATGCCGACACCGACGATGTCGTGCCCGGCGCGCGCGCCCTCCACGGCCGAGGCGATGGCGTCCACGATGGCCTGCGGCGTGGTCGGGGTCGGCACCTTGTGCGTCGAGAGAATATTGCCTTCCTCGTCGACCACACCGGCCGCGATCTTCGTGCCGCCGATATCGACGCCGATGGTGAGTCCCATGAATCCCTCAGTTTCGGTCGAGCCCCGCTACGGCCAACCGTACCCGAGGGGCGATTAGTCCAAGTCGATGTGCTCGCCCGGACCGGACTCGTCGTCACGGGAACCCGTGTCCCGAGTGGTCCAGCGACGCTCCTGGTTCTCGACGGCCGAGCGGTAGGCGGCGAGCAGTTCCGAACCCGCGGCGGCGAGGTGGTCGAAGACCTCGGGGTTGCGCTCCAGTACCGGTTCCACGGCGGCCTTGGCCTGCTGCACGACCTGGCTGACCATCTGCTGGGCGGTGCCGGAGGCGACAGCGCCGAACAGCGGCGACTGGAGTCCGGAGAGCTTGTCGGCGACGGCGTCGACAAGTTTGCGCAGTTCCTCGGCGGCCGAGCCGGGCGGCGGGCCCTGCTGGGCGCGGCGGCGGGCCTTCTCCGCGGCGAGGTCCTCGGCGCAGGCCGTCGCCCAGGCGTCGTCGTCGGTGGCGTGCGCTTCCTCGACGTGTACCTCGTCGACACGCACCTCGTCGGCCGTCTCCTCCTGAGCGGCCTCGGACGGTGGGCGCTCTTCGCTCATGGCGGGACTCCTGCCTACGTTTTCCTTGCTTTCGACGTTACCCGAACGGGGGTATCCCGTTCACCGTGCCGGTGCCCCGGATCGCGCCACGGTCACTTCTCGCGCGGCCAGAGCCCGGGATCCGGTGCGAAACGGACCCGCAGCTCGCCCTCGCGCAGTGCGGCTCCGGCCACCGTGCAGCGGCGGAGCGCGGACGGCAGGGGGACGATCCTGCGGAACTGGCCGACGGTCACGACGAGTTCGTCGCCGCGCCGGATGAGGTCGAGTTCGTCGCGTATCGCTCCGGGCAGCGGAATGTGCCACACGAGCACGCCGTCGTCGGCGAGACGGTCGGTGACGGGCCACTCGACCGGGGTGGGCGCGGTGTTGACGCCGGGCACGGGGAGCGCGGCGAGGTCGTCGGTGCCGCGCGGGTCGTGGCCGCGGTGCGGGACCTCGTCGACCGCGTACGTCTCGCGCCACTCGTCCAGGGCCTTGCGCTGCTGGGCCGCGAGGGCTCCCAGCCAGGCGTCGTTGGTGGCGCCGGGCAGCACCCGGTTGGCCACGAGGCTGTCGACGGGCAGTCCGCGCAGGGCGAGGGCGGTGGCGGCGGTGCGGACGGCGTCCGTGCCGGCCGGTCCGGGTTCGGCGACCAGCCGTACGGTCGTGGCACGGTCCTCGACCACCGCCTGGACGGCGGCCAGTTCGACGTCCCAGCGCCCCGCGGTCTCGTACAGCCACTCGGCGGGCATGGGAACCCCCGCGAGCCGTCCGAGGACCGGGCGCAGGGCGCGGGCCGCCTGGCGCTCCGGCGGGAGCAGGCGGCGCAGATAGCGGCGGAGCTCCTCGGGCAGGGCGAGGAGGGCGAGGGCCTGGGGGGCCGGGGGCAGGTCCACGACGAGCAGGCCGTACGACTCCGACAGCGCGGCGTCGCGCAGGGCGCGCAGGAGGGCGAGTTCCTCGGCGCCGGGGAGCGGGGTGACCTCCTCGGCGTCCAGGCGGGAGGCGCCGAGGAGGTCGAGGGCGGTGGTGGCGCGGCGCTGGAAGGCGGTGAGGTCGTCACGGAAGCGGGCGGCGGCGTCGGGGCGCCAGGCGGTGAGGCCGGGGGCGGCTTCCACGGGGTCGGGGCCGGTGGGGACGCCGAGGACGGCACCGAGGGTGTCGGTGCGGTCGGCGGTGAGCACCAGGGTGCGGGTGCCCTCGCGGGCCGCCCTCAGCGCGGTGGCCGCGGCGACGGTGGTACGGCCTGTGCCGCCTTGGCCGGTGATCAGGATGGTGCGCATGGGGGTGAACGCTACCGGTGCGGCGGCCTCGGCGGTTTTCGGGCCCGGGTCCGGTTCGGGTCGGGTTCGGTCCGGTGGGTGGGTCGGGGCCGTGCCGGTGCATCAGCCCGTCGCCGTTGGGTGAGGCGTGAGCGTCGGTGGCGACGGGCATCGATGTACCGGC
>NZ_JBSFZS010000093.1:0-32506 GCF_053600395.1 Streptomyces sp. NPDC005070
GCGGCGCAGGGAGTTGCCGAGGGTGTAGCCGAAGCCCGGCTCCAGCGGCTCGATCACGAACCGGGAGCGGAACTCGTCGACGACCTCTTCGGTCAGGGACGGACGCTGAGCAATCAGCACGGGGTGTTGCCTCCAGTGGCTTGGCGCCCGCTATGTGACGCCGTAGACACCACAAAGGGTACGGGCGATACGGGCGATCCGGCCTCCGCAGAGGCCGAACCGCCCGTCTCCCCAACCCGGCGGGGATGCCTAGCGGTGGTTTGTTAGAGCGGGGTGTAGAGGTCGATGGGTCTTCCGGCGACGACGGCGTTGATCAGGTTCTGGAGTTCGGTGGGCGGGGGCTTGGCTGTCCAGGCTCGCCAGTAGCGTTGCAGCGTGGCCCAGGGCGTCAGCCAGCCACGGACGGCTCGGATTGCCTTGGGCCAGCTGGCCGGGTGGGGCTGTTGGGACGGTGGACGGCCCCCTCTCTGCCCAGCCGGCGGCCGGTTTCTGGTCGTCGGCGGGTGGAGGTGGGGCGAACCAGGTGTCCCAGCAGAAGGAGAACGCGCAGGTGACGAGGGTCTGGTGACGGCGGATGGCGTTGTCGGAGCGGACCTGGAAGTCGGCCCATCCGAGTTCGTCCTTGACCTGTTTGTAGCTCTGCTCGATCCAGTGCCGGAGGCCGTAGATCCGCACGATCTCGGTCAGGTCGGCCGGCTGGATCGGGTTCTCGGCCGCACGTGGTCCGCCGGGCCTGGGCAGGTCGGTGGCCAGGTACCAGGTGGACTGTGCGGGCAGGGCGGCCGGGTCGGTGGTGGCCACAACCAGGCGGACGTTTCCGTCGGGGCCCCACCAGCCCAGGTGTGCGTCGGCGGCCCACCAGGTGGTGGTGTGCCCGTCGCGGAAGGTGCGGGTGACTGCGCTCCAGTCGCCCGGCTCGTCCGGGTCGCGCCAGGCCAGGGCGCGGGCGGCATCGACGGGGGTGTATGCCTGGTCGCCGTAGGCCCAGGCGCCGTGGCGGGGCTTGATCGCCATGACGAACGGCAGTCCGGCATCGGCCAGTTCACGGCGGAAGCCGTCTTGGTCGCCGTAGGCGCAGTCGGCGGCCACCGCCCGCAAAACCACTCCCGCTTCCTTCGCCTGCCGGACCAGAGCGGCTCCGATCTGCAGCTTCGTACGGAAGGCCGGGTCGTTCCTCCCGTTCGGGAAGTGGTGGGCGGGGGTATAGGGCACGGCGTGCAGCGGGTAGTAGACGCGCTCGTCCGCCCAACACGTGGTCACGGTGACCACGCCACGGTCGATCTTCCCGACGGAGCCCAGGTACTGCTTGCCCACGTGCGCGGTCGCACTCCCGTCCTTGCGGTCGCCGGAGTCGTCGATCACCAGCACGCCGCCCGGGTGCGGGGCGGTCGCCGGATCGGCCAGCAGCATCTCGACCCGCCGGGTGTTGACCTTCTCGTGGTCCCACGTCGACTCGGACAAGAAGAACTGCAGGCGCTGCACCGACCGGTGCTGGGCGCCGGCCACCGGCTCCGTGCCGGCCAGGCAGGTCAGCGTCTTGTTCCGGTCTCGCGGCAGGAGCAGACCGGTCAAGTACTCACGGAACCCGCGCCGTTGTGCCAACGTGGAGAACAGGTCATCAAAGCGTGCGGCGTAGGCCTCCAACGGGCCAGGTGCAGGCGGACACGGCACACGACGGGTCATCACGAGCCCCCTGGCGGCGAAGCGACGTTCCTCTGCTACCGGCCTACTGCAGCTATGACCCGCCGTCAACAAACCACCGCTAGACGAGAGGGCGGCCTTCGACGTCTTTCGGGCCTGCCTCGCACCCGCGTGTCTCACGGTGTCCCCGCTCCGACCGGTGCGGGTCTCGCCGGCATCGACGGCGGAGACGACGGGACGAGGTCCTGTTCGGCCCAGATCGACTTGCCCCGGCTGACGCCCCGGACGCCCCAGCGGCGGGTGAGCTGTGCGGTGATGAAGAGCCCGCGCCCGTGCTCGTCCGTGTCCAGGGCCCGGCGCAGGTGCGGGGCGGTGCTGCTGTCGTCGGCGACTTCACAGGTGAGGGTGTCGCCGAGGATCAGCCGCAGCCGGATCGGACCCTTGGCGTACCGGACGGCGTTGGTCACCAGCTCGCTGACGATGAGCGCGGTGTTGTCGACGAGGTCGGTGTCCACGTCCCAGTGGGCCAGTTGGGTGGTGGCGGCCTTGCGCGCCAGGGAGACGATCGCGGGGTTGTTGGGGAAGGTCCAGGTGTTGGTCCGGTCGGGGCCGAGTGTGCGGGTGCGGGCCAGGAGCAGGAAGGCGTCGTGGTCGAGCCGGTCGGGAACCAGATCCAGGGCGAGGGAGTCGCACAGCGCCTGAAGGGAGGGGCCGGGTGCGGCCTCGCCGATCCGGCTCGGCAGCGACCGCTCCATCATCGGGGGATCGGCCAGGAGGGCGTGGTTGTAGAGCAGCAGGGTGCTGCCCGTGGGCAGGGCGCGTTCGGTCGACCGGTACTGGGCGATGCCCTGGCCCAGCGGGGGGCCGGGGTCGACGTCGAGGGCTTCGACCTCTCCGCCCGGGTGTATCAGGACGGGTGCGGGGTGTCCCGCGCTCGCCGCCGTGCAGAGACGGGTGACCGGGTCGTAGACGACGTAGAGGCAGCTCGCCGGGGCGGTGTCGGGCGCGGGGAGGCCGGGCGTGCCGACCGGAACCGGCTGGGGGCGGCTGGCGAGGTCGTGCAGGCGTTCCAGGATCTCGTCGGGCGGCAGGTCGAGGTCGGACAGCGCCTCGATCGCGGCCCGCAGTTCGCCCATGGCCGCGGGGTCGGCGGCGTCCGCCTCCGCGGTGGTGTCCCCGGCGACGAGCGCGATCCTGGCGCCGGACAGGGGGATGACGTCGAACCAGGCGCCGCCCGTCCCCGCGGGCAGGTAGGTGTGGGCGAGGTCGACCGCGGCGGCTCTGGGCGTTTCGGGCTGGGCCAGCCGTCCGGTGAGGATGCGGGCCGTGGAGCGTTCGCGTCCGTACTGGCGGGCGTTGTCCAGGCAGAGGGCGGCGTGGGTGGTGAGCTGCTCCGCCAGGGCCAGGTCCTTGTCGTCGAACGGGGTCGGATTGCGCCACCGGTAGAAACAGGCGAGTCCGAGCACGAGGCCCCGGGCCCGGATGGGGACGAGCAGCATCGAGTGCACTCCGGCGGTCAGGATCCGGGCGTCGCGCCGCCGGTCGGGGTCGAGCCAGGAGGCATCCGGGTTCAGCCGGCTGATCAGCCTGGGCGCCAGGGTGTCCAGGGCGGCTCGGTAGGGCGTGGCGGGCGGATAGGTGGTGAGCTCGCCCATCTTGGGCACGCCCTGGAATTCGGGACCGGCCGCTGAGCGGAAGCCCGCACGCCGCAGGGCTGCCCCCTGGTCGCGGGACTCCGGCGTGGGCGCGTGGCCGCGTACGACGGTGTCGTAGACGTCGATGGTCACGGTGTCGGCCAGCCTGGGGACGGCGAGGTCGCCGAACTCCGCCGCGGTGCGGAACACGTCCAGAGTGGTACCGACCCGGGTGGCGGCTTCGTTCAGCAGACGCAGACCCGCCTCGGCCCGTACGCGGGCGGTGACGTCGGTCAGCGTGGCGGCGACGCCGAGCACGGTTCCGTCGGCGTGCTGGAGCCGGAGAACGTTGACCGAGGCGACCGCCTCGACGGTGGGCCCGCGCCGGCTGCGGAGCCGGACGGGCAGGTCGAACACGGGGCTGCCGGACTCCAGCACCTGCCGGGCGGTCCGCTCGATGACGTCGCGGTCGGGGATGTCGAAGGCCTGGAGTATCTCGGACAGGGAGCACCCGACCATGCGGTCGATCGGGAACTCGCGCATCATGCGCGCGGCGGTGTTCACCCGTACGAGTCGCAGGTTCCGGTCGTAGATGTGCAGGCCGGCCGGAGAGCGGGAGAACAGCGCGTCCAGGAGCGCGTCACCCAGCTCCTCGCCTGCCGAGTCGGCTGTCGAACCGTATCCATCTGCCACGACGGAACACCTCGATGAGTCGGCAACGATCCGTCGGACCGATCCAACCCCCGCCGACGGGCTCCTGCCACCGGAGCAAGGCCGCCTCCGCCGGAGCAAGGCCGCCGATGGCCGAGAAAAA
This sequence comes from Streptomyces sp. NPDC005070, assembly GCF_053600395.1. Taxonomy (NCBI): domain Bacteria; kingdom Bacillati; phylum Actinomycetota; class Actinomycetes; order Kitasatosporales; family Streptomycetaceae; genus Streptomyces; species Streptomyces sp. NPDC005070. The sequence continues at coordinate 4,090 of NZ_JBSFZS010000093.1, forward strand.
CGCTTGGACCGTGTGGCCGCCGTCACGGGACCATGTAACTTCTTGCCTTCCTATGTCCGGACATCGACGCCTTGGGGAGCCGAGGCGAGGTGACCCCCGGACGACGCGGCGGGCAGCCGTACGACGACACAGGGTTGTGATGGCATCTCCTGAAGCGCGCAAGGCCTTACCGGGCAAGGGCTCGGTCCTCCTCGCACTTCGCTACTACGGAAGGGAGCTGCGCAGGCTCCGCCGGCTGACCGTGCCGGGCATGCTGCTGCCCGCGCTGGGCAACATCGGGATCAGCTACGTCGCGCCGCTCGTCGTCGCGAAGCTCGTCGGCCGTATCGCGGCCGACGGCAGTGGTGTCTCCGCCGGTGACGCCCTGCCGTACGTCCTCGCCTTCGGCGGTGTTCTGCTCCTCGCGGAGGCGTGCTGGCGCCTCGGCCTGCACTGCCTCAACCGCCTGGACGCCCTCGGCATCGAGCGGCTGTACGTGATCGGCATGGACGAGCTGTTCGCCAAGGACGCCGCGTTCTTCCACGACAACTTCGCCGGCTCGCTGACCAAACGGGTGCTGAGCTTCGCCTCCCGTTACGAGGAGTTCGTCGACACGATGACGTTCCAGGTCGTGGGCAGCCTCGTGCCGCTGGTCTTCGGGTCGGTGGTGCTGTGGCGCTACGAACCGCTGCTGGTCCTGGGACTCCTGGCGATGATCGCCGTGACCGCGGTGTGCGTGGTGCCGCTCATCCGCCGCCGTCAGGCCATCGTCGACGAGCGCGAGGAGGCGATCGCCCGGGTCTCGGGCCATGTCGCCGACAGCCTGATGAACATGGACACCGTACGGGCCTTCGCCGCCGAGGAGCGCGAGGCGGCGGAGCACCGCTCCCGGGTGGCGGTGTCGCGGCGGCTCACCCTCCAGTCGTGGGACTACGGCAATCTGCGCATCGACACGTTCGTCGCGCCGATGTCCGTCCTGACCAACGCGCTCGGCCTGCTGCTCGCGATCACGCTCGGCGGGGGCGGGCACGGCGTGGAGGCGGTGGTGGTCGCCTTCACGTACTACGCCAACGCGACCCGGATCATGTTCGAGTTCAACCAGATCTACCGGCGTCTGGAAAGCTCGATGACGGAGGCCGCGCAGTTCACCGAGCTGCTGCTGTCGCCGCCGACCGTGCTCGACCCGGCCGCTCCCGAGCCGCTGCGGGCGGGTGGCGCCGATGTCCGCTTCGAACAGGTGACCTTCACCCACGGCGGGGCCGAGCCGCTCTTCACCGGGCTCGAACTGGCCGTGCCGAGCGGAGCGAAGGTCGGACTGGTCGGCCGGTCGGGCGGCGGCAAGACCACGCTCACCCGGCTGCTGCTGCGGATGACCGACATCGAGGGCGGCCGCATCCTGATCGGAGGCCAGGACATCAGCAAGCTGCGGCAGGCCGATCTGCGCGGCCTGATCGCGTACGTACCGCAGGACCCGGCGATGTTCCACCGCTCGCTGCGGGACAACATCGCGTTCGCCCGTCCGGACGCCACCGAGGAGGAGATCCGCCGCGCGGCCGAGGCGGCACACGTCACGGAGTTCGCCGACGCGCTGCCCGACGGCTTCGCGACCATGGTCGGAGAGCGTGGCATCAAGCTCTCCGGCGGCCAGCGCCAGCGGGTCGCCCTCGCCCGCGCGATCCTGCGCGACGCGCCGATCCTGCTGCTCGACGAGGCGACCAGCGCCCTGGACTCCGAGAGCGAGATCCTCGTCCAGTCGGCTCTCTGGCGGCTCATGGAGACGCGTACGGCGCTCGTGGTGGCCCACCGGCTGAGCACCGTGGCCACCATGGACCGGCTCGTCGTCCTCGACCGCGGAAAGATCGTCGAACAGGGCACGCATCAGGAACTGCTGGCCTCGGAGGGCGCCTACGCGAAGCTGTGGCGCCACCAGTCGGGCGGCTTCATCGACGACGGTCCCGACACGGCCGACCGGTGCTGAAGCGGAGCGGCCCGAGGACGTCGGAGATCAGCCGGGTTCGTCGTCCCGGTGCAGCGGCACCGTCCACTCCAGGACGGTGCCGCTCGGCTCGTTGGCCGTCAGGGTGCAGGTGCCGCCGAGGTGTTCGGCGCGGGTGCCGATGTTGCCGAGGCCGCTGCGGCGGGTGACGTCGGGGCCGATGCCGCGGCCGTTGTCCGCCACGCGCAGCCGCAGCGCGGTGGAGGCGGCCTCGGCGGTGACCTCCACGGCGGTGGCGTCGGCGTGCCGGGCGGTGTTGGACAGGGCCTCGCGCAGGACCGCGACCACGTGTTCCCGCTGCTCGTCGGACACGTCGGTGTCCAGCAGGCCGCTCATGCGCAGGGAGGGGGCGAAGCCCAGCGTCTCGGCCGCGCGGCCGACCTCGGTGACGAGCCGGGTACGCAGACCGGCGGTGGCGTCGGACCGGTCGCTCTCCCGCAGGGCGTAGATCGTGGAGCGTACGACCTTGATCGTGTCGTCGAGATCGTCCACCACCCGCTGGACGCGTTCGGCCACGTCGGGCCGGTCGGCGAGGCGGTTGAGCACCGACTGCAGGCTGAGCCCGCCGGCGAAGAGCCGCTGGATGGCCAGGTCGTGCAGATCGCGCGCGATGCGGTCACGGTCGTTGAGGACGAGGAGCTGTTCCGCGTCACGGCGGTGCTCGGCGATCTCCAGGGCCAGCGCGGCGTGGCCGGCGAACCCCTCGATCATGTCGATCGTGGCGTCGGGGAACGCGGTGCCGCCCTGACGGTTCGCGACCTGGAGAACGCCCCGCACCCGCTCCTGGGTGCCGAGCGGGATCACGAACGCCGGGCCGAGGTCGAGAACCGACGCGCTGCCCGTACCGGTGCGCGGGTCCTGGCTGAGCGAGGTGCTGACGATGCGCTCGCCGGAGGCGTACACCTTGGCCGCGAGGCTCGTCCCGTCGGGCAGGGTCAGCCCCCGCACCTGGTCGGCGTCGCATCCCTCGGCGGACTCGATCACGAGGTCCGTGGTCCCGGTCAGCGGCAGCGCCAGCGTGACCAGATCCGCGTCGGACAGCTCCCGGACGGTCGCCGTGAACGCGTGCAGGACGTCGACCGGATCGGCGCCGGACAGCAGGGTGCGGGTCAGCTCGCTGCTCGCGGCCAGCCAGCGCTCGCGGCGCCGGGCGTCGTCGTACAGCCTGGCGTTGTCGATGGCCACACCGGCCGCCGCGCCGAGCGTGCGCAGGACGGCCTCGTCCTCGGCGTCGAACGCGGCCCCGCCGTGCTTCTCCGTGAGGTACAGGTTGCCGAAGATCTTGTCGCGGACCTGCACGGGGGTGCCGAGGAACGTGGTCATCGGAGGGTGGCCGGGCGGGAAGCCGACGGAGTCCGGGTGGTCGCTCAGCACGGGGAGCCGCAGTGCGTGCGGCTCGCGGATGAGCAGGCCGAGGATGCCCTCTCCGCGGGGGTAGTGACCGATGCGGGCGATGGTCTCCTCGTCGATGCCCACGGTGATGAACTGCTTGATGCCGCCCTCGTCGCCGAGGACGCCGAGCGCGCCGTAGCGGCAGTCGACGAGCTGCACCGCGGATTCCACGATCTGGCGCAGGACCACGTCGAGGTCCAGATCGCTGCCGATCGCGAGGACCGCCTCGAGAAGGGTGTGCACCCGGTTCTGGGTGCCGCGCACACGCTCCACCTGCTCCTGGAGGTCCTCTAGCAGGGCGTCCAGCCGGAACTGCGGGGCCGATGGCTCCTCCGGACGGTGTGCGCTCTGGTCCATTCGAGATCCCCTCAGTTACCACCCGTCGAAGCCATGATGCCCGACCGTCCGTGCCCGTGGTCGGGCACCTGTCCGGATCGCGGCGACGGTTTCAGGGGCGGAAGGGAGGAACGCACGCGAATGGTTCAGGAGGGGGCGGGGAGGCCCGCCGCGGTGCGGAGGAGACCGGATCGCCAGGGCCCGGAAGGGGGCAGGAGAGGTCAGGAGGGGGGCGGGAGGGGTAAGGAAGGACAAGGCCGGACGGGGGGACGCGGGTACTTCGCGGCGCCTGACGGCAGAGTCTCGACATCGTCGCGGTGCCTGACGTCAGGGTCTCGGCACCGGCTCGGCGGGGCGGGTGTCGTCGACACGGAAGGCCAGGCTGTTCATGACGCCGACGACACCGTCGACCCGCCACGTCAGCCGGATGGCCTCCGGGATCTCGCTGCGGTGTTCGAGCCGCCCCTCCAGCGTCACCACGCCGTCGCCCACCGAGACGCTCACGGCGGTCAGCGGCAGTGACAGCGCGTGCCCCAGCACGTCGTCGGCGACCTCCCGGTGGATCTCCTCGTCCGTCCGCAGGAAGACCCGCAGCAGGTCGCGGCGGGTGGCGATCCCGATCAGCCGGTCCTCCTCGTCCACCACCGGAAGCCGCTCGACACGATGGCGCTCCATGACCCGGGCGGCATCGGCCACGCGCTGCTCCGGATGCACGGTGATCGCGGGCGTCGACATGAGCTGCTCCACGGTCGTGCCGCGGACACCCCCGACCCCCGCGGCGGTCGCGCGGCGCGCGGCCCGCTCGGCTCGGTGCGGCCACGGCAGCGCGCGGCGCAGCGGCGACGGAAGCCGGCGCCGGACCCGTCCGTTGCCGGACCGTACCGCCTGCAAACGCAGCAGATCGGTCTCCGAGATCACGCCCACGACCTTGTCGTCGTCGTCCACGACCGGCAGCCCGCTGATCCCGTACCGGTCCAGCAGCCGGGCCACGTCTTTGAACGACATCCGCCGATGCGCCTCGACGACCTCGTTGGTCATCACCTGCCCGACGATGAGGGTCATCTCGGCACCTCGCTTCCTGCTCGGACGGCTTCCCATCGTGCCGTCCGGGCGTCCACGGGGGCACGGGGGCACGGTCCTCGGCCGGGGGCCGGACCGCCCCCGCCGACAGGTCCAAGGACCCGGGCCCGGCACTCCCGGCGCTTCGATCGCCGGCGCTTCGAGCCCTGCCGCTTCGCGTCCCGGCGTTTCGAGTCCTAGCGCTTCAGACCGACCCCGCCGTACAAGGACACCGGTTCGTCGCCGATCGAGGTCTCGCCCTCCGCGAGCTCGGGACGCCAGTCCTTCACCGAGACGACACCGGGCTCGACCAGGTCCAGCCCCTCGAAGAAGCGGCTCACCTCGGCGTGCGAGCGGCCCACCAGGGTGACACCGCCGCGCGCGTACGCCTCGACGCCCCTGCGGACCTCCTCGGGCTCGAAGTCGGCGGTCATCGCGGACAGCGCCAGGAAGCTGCCCGGCGCCAGCGCGTCGACCAGGGTCCCGACCAGTTCGTACGCGCCGCTGTCGTCGGCGATGAAGTGCATCAGGGCGATCAGCGACAGGGCCACGGGACGGTCGAGGTCGAGCACGCGCGCGGCCTTGTCGAGGATCTTCCGCGGCTCGCGCACGTCCGCGTGGAGGTACTCCGTGATGCCCTCGTCGGTGCCGCGCAGCAGTGCCTCGGCGTGGGCGAGGACGATGGGGTCGTTGTCCACGTAGACAACCCGTGCGTCCGGAGCGGTGCTCTGCGCGATCTGGTGGAGGTTGGGCTCGGTGGGGATGCCGGTGCCGATGTCCAGGAACTGGCGGATTCCCGCCGTACGGACGAGGTGCCGGGTGGCCCGCTGCATGAACCAGCGGTTGCTGCGCGCGGCCCGTTTGGCTCCGGGATCACGCGCCGTGATCTGCTGCCCGAGCCGTTCGTCGACCGGGTAGTTGTCCTTGCCGCCCAGATACCAGTCGTACACCCGTGCCGGATGCGGCCTGGTGGTGTCGATCCCGACCGCGCCGGACTCCGCCCCCGTCATACGACAACTCCCCGTTCCATCGGCCCTGTTGCCCCGGCGGCCTGGGTTCGGCGGGGGCGCGCGAGCAGTCTGCCATTCGCGCGGGGGCCGGAGCGGGCGGCCGTCGATCCTCGGCCACCGCCCGGCCGCCCCGACCGCGGGACGATCCCGCACGGGGCCGGATGTTCGGGGCGGAGGGGCGCATACCGGCCAAGGGAGGGATCTTCCCAAGGGTCCGGCGCGGGGCTATAGTCCGAAACTAGCAGTGCTAATTAAGGTGTGTTCGTCCATGTCCGGTGCCCGTTCGCCGGTGTCCCCCAGGAGTCCTGTCGTGCGTCCCGTCCACTTCGCGGCCGCCCGCCGCACGCCCATCGGCAAGCTGCGCGGTGCCCTGTCCTCCGTGCGGCCCGACGATCTCGCCGCGGGCGTCATTCGCGCTCTCGTCGCCGAGGTGCCCACCCTGGATCCGGCCCGGGTCGACGACGTCTACTGGGGCGCCGCCAACCAGGCCGGCGAGGACAACCGCAATGTCGCCCGCATGGCCGCGCTGCTCGCCGGACTGCCGGACAGCGTGCCCGGCGCCACCGTCAACCGGCTCTGCGCCTCCGGGCTCGAAGCCATCACGACGGCCGCCCGCGCCATCGCCTCGGGCGAGGCCGACATCGTGCTCGCCGGAGGCTCCGAGTCGATGAGCCGGGCCCCCTTCGTGCTGCCCCGCCCGGACGAGGCGCTGCCGCACCGCATCGAGACCGTCGACACCCGGCTCGGCTGGCGGCTGGTCAACCCGGCGATGAAGGACCTGCACGGCGTGCTGTCGATGGGGGAGACCGCGGAGGAGGTCGCCGAGCGGTACGGCGTCTCGCGCGAGCGGCAGGACGCTTTCGCGCTGCGCAGCCACCAGCGTGCTGCGGACGCCCGCAAGAATGGGTACTTCGACGCCGAGGTGCTTCCTGTGGAGCGTCCCGACGGGGTGATCGTCGACAGCGACGAGTGCATGCGTGAGGACACCTCGCTCGACAAACTGGCCCGCCTCAAGCCGGTGTTCCGCGCCGGCGGCACGGTCACCGCGGGCAACGCCTCGCCGATGAACGACGGCGCCGCCGGGGTGCTGCTCGTCAGCGAGGAGGCCCTGAACGATCTGGGGCTGGAGTCGCTCGGACGCTATGTCGCCGGCGCCTCGGCCGGCGTCGATCCCGACGTCATGGGCATCGGTCCGGTGCCCGCGACCCGGAAGGCGCTCGGACGCGTCGGCTGGACCGTCGCCGACATCCAGGAGGCCGAGTTCAACGAGGCGTTCGCCGCCCAGGCCCTCGCCTGCGTGGACCGCCTCGGCATCGACCCCGACCTCGTCAACCCGACCGGCGGCGCCATCGCGCTCGGCCACCCGCTCGGCGCGTCGGGCGCCCGCATCCTCACCACCCTGCTGCACCGCATGCGTCGCACCGGCGCCGAGCGCGGCCTGGCCACGATGTGCGTCGGCGTGGGCCAGGGCAGCGCGGTCCTGGTGGAGCGCCACTGACGGACACCGAGGCCCGGCGAAGCAGCCCTTCCGGCGTTCGAGCAGCACCCGGCGCACCGGTTGACCCTGGCGCGCCGGTTCACCCCGGCGTACCGGTTGACCCCGGCGTACCGGGCGACCCGGGTGTGCCGGGCGGGAGGTTCTGGCGCGCCCGTTGACCGCGGTGTACCGGCCCACCCCGGTGCGCCGTTGACCTGGAACGCCCCCGGAGGGACCCTCGTCGCCCGGGCGGGAAGCGTGGGCATAGCATCGACCCCCGCATGAACACGATGACGCTCTGGCACATATCCCCGGGGGAGTTCGCCGCCCTCGCCGCCGCGGCTCTGCTCGTCGGCTTCTCCAAAACCGCCGTCAGCGGCGCCAACACGGTCAGTCTGGCGGTCTTCGCCGCCGTACTGCCGGCTCGCGCCTCGACCGGGGTCCTGCTGCCCCTCCTGATCGTCGGCGACGTACTCGCCGTCGCGACCTACCGGCGCCATGCCCACTGGCCCACGCTGTGGCGGCTGTTCCCGGCGGTCGCCGCCGGCGTCGTCCTCGGCACGCTCTTCCTGGTGTGGGCCGACGACGGGGTCGTACGGGCCTCGATCGGCGCGACCCTGCTGCTGATGACCGGGATCACGCTGTGGCGCCGCCGGGCCGCCGCCCAGGACGAGGAACCCGACGCGGTCGTGACCCGCGCGGGCCGGGCCAAGGCGCGGTCCTACGGTGTCCTCGGCGGCTTCACCACCATGGTCGCGAACGCGGGCGGCCCGGTCATGTCGATGTATCTCCTCTCGGCGGGCTTCCGCAAGCTCGGCTTCCTCGGCACCTCCGCCTTCTTCTTCCTGATCGTCAACGTCTCCAAGCTGCCCTTCAGCGCGGGCCTCGGGCTGATCAACGGCCGCTCGCTGCTGCTGGACGCGGCCCTGGCCGTGTTCGTCGTGCCGGGGGCGTTCCTCGGGAAGTGGGCGGTGAAGCGCATCAACCAGCTTCTGTTCGAACGTCTGGTGATCGTGGCGACGGTGGTGGGCGGAGTGCAGCTCCTGCTCCCCTGACCCGGTGCGGTCAGCCCGGTGCGGTCCCGGACAGTTCCGGGGTCCGGCCCGGCAGGCCCTGCGTCAGGTCCTCGACCAGCAGACGCTTGGCGATGGTGTCGACGGCGGCGCGCAGTTCCGCGCCGGACGGGCGGCCGATGTCCTGCTCCACCCGTCCGGCGAGCCAACGGCCCCAGGCCTCGCTGATCACCCGCGCCTCGCGCTCGCCCGCCGCGGTGTGCGAGAACAGCAAGCCGTGCCGGGTCAGATACCCCTCCTCGACCATGCGGTCGAAGACCGGGACGAGCACCTCGGGAGGCAGATGGCGCCGGGCCGCGATCAGCGAGAGGTTGGCGTGCCCGACCATGCGGGTGAACAGCTCCACCTGCATCACGGCCCAGGCGCCCGCCACGTCCAGCCGGGTGTCGGACTCGAAGACGATCCGGCGCGCGGTCTCCATCTCCGTGGTGCCGATGATCTTCCCGACCGAGGCCTCCAGCAGCCGCTGGGAGTCCGCGGTGGACGGGGACGCGAATCCCTCGCCCATGTCCGTCGAGCCCAGGCGCGCGCTGTCGCGCAGCTCCACCTGCTTGAGGAACAGCGCCACGACGAAACCGAGGAGCGCGACCGGGACCGTCCACAGGAACACCGTGTGGATGGTGTCGGCGTAGGCGTCGATGATGGGCGCGGCCGCGCGCGGCGGCAGATCGTGCAGGCCGTCAGGGCTCTGCGCCGCTTTGGCGATGACGGCCGGCCCGGCGGCGCCCGTCTCGGCGGCCGCCCTGACCCCGTCGGCCAGGTTGGGCCCGAGCGCGTTGGTGTAGATCGTGCCGAAGACGGCCGTGCCGAACGAACTGCCCAGCGTACGGAAGAAGGTGACCCCGGACGTCGCGGTGCCCAGATCGGTGTACTCGACGGTGTTCTGCACGGCGATCGTCAGCACCTGCATGCACAGCCCGATCCCGGTGCCGAGCACGAACATGTACAGGGACTCCAGCCACGCCCCGGTACCCGGGCCCATGCGCGACATCAGGTAGAGCCCGACCGCCATCACGAGGGAGCCGACGATGGGGAAGAGGCGGTACTGCCCGGTCTTGCTCACCACGTTGCCGCTGAAGACGGACGCGATGAGCAGCCCGAGGACCAACGGCAGCGTGCGCACACCCGAGACCGTGGCCGACTCCCCGTCGACGTACTGCAGATACGTCGGGAGATAGGTCAGCGCGCCGAGCATCGCGAAACCCACGATGAAGCTGAGGATCGAGCAGACCGTGAAGACCGGATTGCCGAACAGCCGCATCGGCAGCATCGGTTCGGCCGCGCGGGTCTCCACCAGGCAGAACAGCGCGAGCGCGATCAGACCGCCGACGAACAGGCCGATGATCGTGGGCGAGCCCCAGGCGTACTCGTTGCCGCCCCAACTCGTCCCCAGGATCAGCGCGCTGGCCCCGACCGCGACCAGCGCGATACCCAGGTAGTCGATGACCGGCCGGGTCACCGACTTGACCACGGGGATGGTGCGGGCCGCCGCGATCACGACGACGATCGCGAGGGGCACGTTGATGTAGAACGCCCACCGCCACGACAGATGGTCCGTGAACAGGCCGCCGAGCAGCGGTCCGATGACCGTGGCCACACCGAAGACGGCACCGATGGCGCCCTGGTACTTGCCCCGTTCGCGCAGTGGGATGACGTCCGCGATCAGGGCCATGGAGGTCACCATCAGACCGCCCGCGCCGACCCCCTGCACCGCACGCCAGGCGATCAGCAGCGTCATGTTGGTGGCGAGCCCGCACAGGAAGGAACCCGTGATGAAGATGACCGCCGACGCCTGGAAGACCAGCTTGCGGCCGAACAGGTCGCCGAACTTGCCGACGAGCACGGTCGCCACGGTCTCGGCCAGCAGATAGGCGGTCACCACCCACGACATGTGCGCGGCCCCGCCGAGGTCCGACACGATCGTCGGCAGCGCGGTGCCCACGATCGTCTGGTCGAGCGCGGCGAGCAGCATGCCCAGCACGATCGTCGCGAAGACGATGTTGCGGCGGCGGTTGTCCAGCACCGGTGGCCCGGGCACCCCCGCCGGGGCCGGCGCGGTGTCCTCCGTGATCGTCACAATCGCCACCCTCACACCGGTGGGCTCTCCGTGCATGCGGGGCGACCCGCCCGGCGTACGGGCCGGCCGGACGCTCTACTCCCGCGGATTCCTGCGCAGCAGATAGGTGTCCATGATCCATCCCTTGCGTTCCCGGGCCTCGGCGCGCAGGCGCTCGATACGGGGGGCCGCCTCGGCGATCGGACCCGAGGCGAGGATCTCGTCCGGCGTGCCGATGTAGGCGCCCCAGTAGATGTCGATGTCCTGGTCCGCGTACTGCCCGAACGCCTGATGGGCGTCGAGCATCACGACCACGTCGTCCACCCCCTCGGGGAAGCCCTCCGCGAGGCGCCGCCCGGTGGTGATCTGCACGGGCCGGGCCACCCGGTTCAGCCCCGTGCGGTGCCGGGCGACGAGCGCCGAGACGCTGCTGATCCCGGGCACCACGTCGTACGAGAACGCCACCGCGCCCCGGTCCAGGATCTCCTCCAGGATGCCGAGCGTGCTGTCGTACAGAGCGGGATCGCCCCACACCAGGAACGCGCCGGTCTCGTCCTCGCCCAGCTCCTCGGCGATCAGCCGTTCGTAGATGGCGGCGCGGGCGCTGCGCCAGTCCCCGACGGCCGGTGAGTACGCGGAGCCGCCCGCGGTCCGGTCCCGGTCCGGGTCGCGGGCCTCGACCAGGCGGTACGCCCCCTCGGGTATGTGCGCGTCCAGGATGTCGCGGCGCAGTTGGACGAGGTCCGACTTCACCTCGCCCTTGTCCAGGATGAAGAACACGTCGGTGTTCCTCAGCGCCTTGACCGCCTGCAGCGTGAGCTGATCGGGGTCGCCCGCTCCGATGCCGATGACATGAATCTTTCGCACACCGAGAGTCTGCCCCACGCCACTGACAGTGGACGCACCGGCCGGGACCCGAGCGCGTGCGCCAGGCCCGTGCCCTGGTCAGGTGGCCCGGAGGCGCAGCCACGTAGAGGCCCGCGCCTTGGCCAGGTGGCCCGGTCAGGGCGGCCCCGTCGATGCCCGTGCTCTCGTGCGGTGGCCCGCTCGTGCGGTGGCCCGCTCGTGCGGTGGCCCGCTCGTGCGGTGGCCCGCTCGCGCGGCCCCGCCGATCCCCGCGCTCCGGTGACGTGGCCCCGGCGATGCCCGCGCTCCCGTCAGGCGGCCGGGCCCCGCAGCCGCGGCGACGCCTTCGCCGCGTCGGTCTGTCCGCCGTCGCGCTCCACGACGGCCGCCAACTCCCGTGCCCAGCGGGCGATCTCCGCGAGGTCCAGGTCGTAGGGCCGCGGCCGTCCGGTCGCCGCCGTCCACTCCTCGACCGCTCCGGCCCCGCGCCGCAGCAGCCGCGCGCCGCCCGTCACGTTCCCCCGGGCCGCGTGGGTGAGCCCCACGGCGAGCTGGGCCAGCCCCCGCCAGAGCCCGCGCTCCTCCTCGGGACCGGACTTCCAGGCGTCCTCGAAGACCTCGTGCGCGTGGAACGGCCGGCCCGCGTCCAGCAGTGCCTGCGCCTCGGCGACCGTCTCCTCGGGACGGCGCACGACGCCCTCCGGCGCCCGCTCCACCCCGGCCGCGCCGTACGGCAGCGGGCGCCCCAGTCCGTCCCGGGGCCGGGCGTTGCGGGCCCGCCCCTCGGCGTCCCGATCGCGTCCGCCGGCCCGCCGCGTCTCAGATGTCCCGGTCATACGCCGATTGTCGCGCGCCCCCGGCCCCCTGCGGAGCAGCCCCCGGCGTGGGGTAAAGTTCTGTTCGCACGATCACGCGGGTCACCGCGGGTGAAGGCACCGGGACGTGGCGCAGCTTGGTAGCGCACTTGACTGGGGGTCAAGGGGTCGCAGGTTCAAATCCTGTCGTCCCGACTTGCTTGAACGCAGGTCGCAGGCCGTTTCCGCCGAGGCGGGAGCGGCCTTTTCCGTTGTCCGGGGCCGGGCGTGCGCCATGATGACGCGATGGACGCCCGATTCCTCGGTATCGCCGAGCTCACCGAAACGCCGTCCGTCGCGGTCGTGGTCGACGTCATGCGTGCCTTCACGGTGGCCGCCTGGGCCTTCGGCCGGGGCGCGGAAAAGATCGTTCTCGCGGAGTCCCTGGACGAGGCTCTGGCGCTCAAGGCCCGCCACCCGGACTGGGTGGCGCTCAAGGACGGTCCGCCCGCCCCGGGGTTCGACCTCGTCAATTCGCCGGGCCTGCTGCGGTCCGTCGACCTCGGCGGACGGACCGTCGTGCAGAAGACCACGGCGGGGACGGTCGGCGCCCTCGCGGTCGAGCACGCCTCGCTCGTCCTGTGCGCCGGCTTCGTGGTGGCCGAGGCGACGGCCCGGCTCCTGCGGGACCGCCGGTGCGCCGGCGTCACCTTCGTGGTCACCGGTGAGGACGGCCGCGCCGAGGAGGATCTGGCGTGCGCCCAGTACATCGCCGGGCGGGCCGCCGGGGCCGGGACGGACGCGGCCGGGTTCCTCCGCCGGGCCGGCGCGTCCCGTGCCGCCACCGAGCTGGCGACCGGGGTGCGGCAGGGCGTCCATCCCGACGACGTCGCACTCTGCCTCGAGCTCGACCGCTTCCCCTTCGCCATGGTGGCGGCCCCGGAGGGCCCGCTCATGGTCCTGCGCCCGCGCGCCACCGCTGCGGGCCGCTTCGAGACCGCCGGCCCCCCGCGTCAGGCGATACGTCCGACGTAGGCCAGCGCCTGCCGCAGCAGAACGCCGTGACCGCCCGGCATGTCGTCCGTGACCACGGGGGACGCGGCCTCCTCCGGGCTGAACCAGACCAGGTCCAGGGCGTCCTGCCGCGGGCGGCAGTCGCCGGTGACCGGGACGATGTACGCCAGGGACACGGCGTGCTGGCGCGGGTCGTGGAACGGCGTGACCCCCAGCGTCGGGAAGTACTCCGCGACGGTGAAGGGCTGCAGGGAGGCCGGGATCCGGGGGAGGGCCACCGGACCGAGGTCCTTCTCCAGGTGGCGCAGCAGGGCGTCCCGGACCCGCTCGTGGTGCAGCACACGGCCGGAGACGAGGGAGCGGGTGACCGTTCCGTCCGGACCGATGCCGAGCAGGAGCCCGATGTGGGTGACTTCGCCGTTGTCGTCGACGCGCACCGGTACGGCTTCGACGTACAGGATCGGCATGCGGGCGCGGGCCGATTCCAGTTCGTCACGGGACAGCCAGCCGGGCGTGGTTTCGGTCAAGTCAGACATTGCTTGATCATACTTTCCGTGCGTCCGGTGCGGGCGTGATGTTCCAGGTCAACGATGCCTCACGGAAAGGGTCATTGTGTGTTCTTCGGCGTCGGTGACGATGTTTCGGGCCACCGGCCGGTCTCGTAGCCTGGGCACGCTCGGCAGGACGACCGGCTGGACCTCGGGAGCGGCATGGCCAGAGAATTCACCACGGAGATCACCGACGCTGTCGTCGACAGCTTCGCGGGCACGGCCGATCCGAGGCTGCGTGACCTGCTCGGCGCACTCGCCCGCCATCTGCACGCCTTCGTCCGTGAGACCCGGCCGACGACCGCGGAGTGGGAGCGCGCCATCGCCTTCCTCACGGCGACCGGGCGGATGTGCACGGACACCCGGCAGGAGTTCATCCTCCTGTCGGACGTCCTCGGCGTGTCCATGCTGGTGGACTCCCTGAACGGCCACGACGACCCGGGCGCGACGGAGTCGACCGTCCTCGGACCGTTCCACCTGACGCGGTCGCCCGTACGGGAACTCGGCGCGACCATCGACCAGGTGGGCGCCGGCGAGCCGTGCGTCGTCAGCGGCCGGGTGCTCTCCCGCGACGGCGGTCCGCTGCCGGGTGCCGTCCTCGACGTGTGGCAGGCGGACGAACGGGGCTTCTACGACGTCCAGCAGCCGGACGTCCAGCCGCCCGGCAACGGCCGCGGGCTCTTCACCGCCGACGCCGAGGGCCGCTTCTGGTTCCGCACCTGTGTACCGAGCCCCTACCCGATCCCCACCGACGGTCCGGTCGGCGCCCTGCTCGGGGCCACCGGCCGCCACCCTTGGCGCCCCGCCCACATCCACTTCATCGCCTCGGCCGAGGGCCACGCCCCCGTCACCACGCACATCTTCGTGGCGGACAGCCCCTATCTGGACTCCGACGCCGTCTTCGCCGTGAAGCGGAGTCTCGTACAGGACTTCGCCGAGACCGACGATCCTTCGCTGGCACGGGCGTTCGGTGTCGCGAACCCCTTCCGGCACGCCCGCTTCGACCTCGTCCTGGAGCATGAATGACCACCCCGCCGAGCGCCCCGCTCGACTTCACCTACGAGACCCGGCCCGCCCGGGTCGTCTTCCGGCCCGGCGCCTCGGTCACCGCGACACCGGGGGAGGCCGCGCGGCTCGGGCTGCACCGGGTCCTCGTGGTGTGCGGCGGCCGGGGTGTGGACGCCGCGCGCGCGGTGGCGGACGCGCTCGGCGACAGTTGCGCGGGAGTCCACACCGGTGCCCGGATGCACGTCCCCGCGGAGGTCGCCGACCGGGCAGTCGAGGTGGCACGGGACATGGCCGCCGACGGGTGTGTCGCCGTCGGCGGCGGATCCGCGATCGGCCTCGGCAAGGCGATCGCGCTGCGCACCGGCCTGCCGCTGATCGCCGTGCCCTCCACCTACTCGGGCTCCGAGATGACGTCCGTGTGGGGCCTGACCCAACAGGGTGTCAAACGCACCGGACGCGACTCCTCCGTACAGCCGCGCTGCGTCGTCTACGACCCCGACCTCACCCTCGGCCTCCCGGTCCCGCTCTCGGTGACCAGCGGTGTCAACGCCCTCGCGCACGCGGCCGAGGCGCTGTACGCCCCCGACGCCTCCCCGCTCGTCTCCCTGATGGCGGAGGAGGGCGTACGGGCGATGGCCGGCGCCCTTCCCGGCGTGGCCGCGGACCCCGCCGATCCACAGGCCCGCGCCCGGGCCCTGTACGGCGCCTGGCTCTGCGGTTCCTGCCTCGGCGCGACGACCATGGGCCTGCACCACAAGCTGTGCCATGTCCTCGGCGGCACCTTCGGTCTGCCGCACGCCGAGACCCACACCGTGGTCCTCCCGTACGCCCTTGCGTACAACGCGTCCGCCGCGCCGCGGGCGCTCGCCGTCCTGGCGCGGGCCCTGGGCGCCGACGACGTCCCCCGTGCCCTCCGGGACCTCGCGGGAGGCCTTGGCGCTCCCCGTACTCTGGCCGAACTCGGCTTGAGGGAGGCCGACTTGGCGCGCGCGGCGACGATGGTCGCCGCCGAGTCCTACCCCAACCCCCGTGAGGTCACGGCGAACGGCGTACTCGGGCTGCTGACGGCCGCCTACGAGGGCTGGGAGCCGCGGAGCGAGACTCCCTAGGGGCGGCGGGGGCGCTTGCGCCGCTCCGGGAGCCGGCGGGCTGGTTCGCCGCGCGCGGGGGCCGGGCCGGGTCCGTCGATCCGTCTCGTCTCCGTGTCTGCTGACGGCACGTCATATACGTTGTGGCACAGGTTGGTTGAGCGGTCGACGACTCTTCGGGTCGTTCCGGGCAGGGGTGGCGCACATCACCCTGACGGGCGCCGAAACGTGCGGCGGGGCTTCGCGGGTTCATGACACTCTCACCTCTGGTTACCCGTCGGTAATCCTCAGCCACCCCCCACCCTCCTCAAGGACTGACCTTGCGTATCCGCAAGCGGCCCTCGCGGGCCGTCGTGCCCGCGCTCGCCGCATCCGCCCTCTTTCTCGCCGCCGGCTGCTCCGCGAGCTCCGCGGAACCGTCCTCCCGGGCCGACCGCGCCCGGCCGGCCGCGGCCTCCGCCTCCTCTTCCGCGGACGCCGGGCAGCCGCTCGCCGTCGCCGCGGCCCCCGAGGCGGCGGCCACCTCGACCGCCGTGGCCCGTCCGGGCGGCCGGGCGCACCGTGCCGCCCTCAAGGTGGCGTCGTACGACAGCAAGACCCGACGGGCCGTCATAGCGCCTGTGGGGAAGGGTGGTTCGGGTGGCGGGGTGACGGAATCCCCGTCCCCGTCCCTGTCCGCCGGGAGCACGGCGAAGCCGCACGGCACCACCGTGGGTGATGTCATCGCCAGCGCTCCCGCACCCGGTGCCCCCGACGGCCTTCTGGCGAAGGTGACCGAGGTGATCGGCGAGCGCGGTGACGGCACCGAGGTGCAGACCGCCCCGACGACCCTGGACGCGCTGCTCGGTGCCGGCGACGCCAAGGGCTCCGTCCCCGTCGGCCCGGCGTCCTTCGACGTCGAGAAACTGCTGCCGGACGTGCAGGTGTCCTGGGCCGGGGACGGAGGCGTCCGTGTCGGCCCCGAGGGAGCGAAGGTTCCGCTCGGCAGCCTGCGGATCGATGTCGACGCGAAGGTGGCGACCGCACCGGGGGCACCGGCGTCGGCGGCGGCATCCGTGTCCGGCTTCGTGCAGGTCGCACCCGATGTCGACTTCTCCTACGGCGGTGACGCGGCCCGCTCCGGGCCCGGGGCCGCCTACCTCGGTGTCTCCGGCGACTGGGACGCGCAGTGGGCGGTGAAGGGGCGTGCGGCCGCCTCCGCGCAGCCCCGGCGGGTGCCGTTCGCCAAGCTGCACGCCGACCCCGTTCTCCAGGTCGGACCGATTCCCGTCGTGGTGAACCTCGATCTGACCTGCTACTTCCAGATCGGCGCCGACGGAACCGTCACGGTCGACGTCGAGGAGCATCTCAAGGGTGACTTCAAGGCCGGCGGCACCTTCGGTCCTGCCCAGGGGTGGACGCCGGTCGACGAGTCGCACATGACGAGCAGTCCGGTGCGTACCTCCGTCACCGCGGCGGGACGGGTGAAGGCGGCCCTCGGCGCCGAGGCCACCGTCGGCCTCTACGGTGCCGTCGGTGTCACCGCCGACCTGGCCCCGTACCTGCGGGGCGAGGCCGCGGGCTCGGCCGAGGCCGCGACCACGACCGGGTCCACGGTGAAGACGGACGTCACCGCGACGGGTGACTGGGCCCTCTACGGCGGTGTCGACCTGACCGGCACCCTGCGGATGCAGTTGTCCGTCTTCGGTACTCCCGTGTTCCAGCGTGCCATTCCCCTGGGCGTGTTGCACCGGGAGTGGAAGCTCGCCGACGGTCGTGTGTAGGTCCCGGACACGTCCGGCGTCCACCTGAGGCCGGAGGGCCGCACCTCCCTTGCCCGCCTGTCAACCACACTGGCGGGCAAGGGAGTTGTGCTACGGCGAAACCCGACTTCCTCCAAAAGGTGTTTCGCCTCTCCCTGTTGGGAGATCCTTCATCGCACCGAGACCCGCGACCCCTGGTGCTTTTCGCGCACGCCCGGGAGGCTGACCTGGGCATGCCAAGACGACCGCCCTGGCCTGCCCCGCCCCCACGCCGCGGTCGATCTGGAGGAAGCAGTGACAAGAAGCTCGCGGATCCGCAAGGTCTCGCTGATCCTCGGCAGCGCCGTCGCGCTGGTCGTCGCCTTCCCGGGCAGCGCCCTCGCCGACCCGCCCACGGCCTTGCCCGGGAACGCGGACGCACTGGAGTCGACGTACCAGCCCGCCTTCGACTACGACACCGACGGCTGCTACCCGACCCCCGCCATCGGCCCCGACGGGACCGTCAACCCCGGCCTCAAGCCCTCCGGAGCCCTGAACGGCCACTGCCGCGACTCCTGGGACCTGGACAACACCAACGGGTACTCCCGCGAGAAGTGCAACAACGGCTGGTGCGCCATCATCTACGGCCTCTACATGGAGAAGGACCAGGCCGTCGTCGGCAGCGGCCTGGGCGGACACCGCAACGACTGGGAGCACGTCGTCGTGTGGGTCCAGGACAACCAGGCCAAGTACGTCTCCACGTCGGCCCACGGCAACTTCAACATCTACACCCGGGACCAGATCCGCTGGGACGGAACGCACCCCAAGGTCGTGTACCACAAGGACGGCATCGGCACCCACTGCTTCCGGCCCGCCAACACCAACGACGAGCCGCCGGAGAACCATTACCACACCTGGCAGTTCCCGACCCTGGTCGGCTGGAACGGCTACCCCGCCGGGCTGCGCGACAAGCTCACCTCGTACGACTTCGGCAGCGCTCACTTCGGCCTCAGGGACGACAGCTTCAACGGTCACCTGGCGAAGGCCAAGCCCGCCGGCATCGCGTTCGACCCCAACGCCTGACCCGGTCCCTGGGGCGACGACCCCCACCCCCGCTGCGCTGCGACGATGACCGTGTGTGCGCGGCCGTCCACCGACGTGGGGTAGGGTTCGGGATGCGCGAACACGTGGACCATCACGTGCGAGACGCATCGGGACGTGGCGCAGCTTGGTAGCGCACTTGACTGGGGGTCAAGGGGTCGCAGGTTCAAATCCTGTCGTCCCGACGGGAGCTTTCGCTCCGACGTCGCAGGCCGGAGGCCGTATCGGAATTCCGATACGGCCTCCGGTCGTTCTCCGTACCCCTAGGGCGCCCGCGCCCGGCCGACGCCGACGGCCCGCGACCGCCCGGAAAGGTCAGGCCTGGTCCAGCAGGGCGACCAGGGCCTTCCGCAGGGTCGTCCGGGGGTCCTTGGACGGGCCCTCGGAGCGCCAGGCGACGAAGCCGTCGGGGCGGACCAGCACCGCGCCGTCCTCGCTCACGCCGTGCACCTGCGCCCAGTCCGTGTCGCCCGCGGGGACGAGGTCCGCCTCGGGGCCGCCGCCGACCCGGTACGAGTCGAGCGGGACGGACAACTGCCGGGCCGTGTCCTTCGCCGCCGCGTGCCACGCGCCGGCGCCGTCCGCCGAGCTCAGCAGCACCATGGAACGCTCGTACAGATCGAGGGTCGAGATCCGGGCGCCGGCGCGGGTCAGCCACATGTGCGGCGCCCGGCTTCCCGGCTCGCCCGTCAGCCGTACGCCGTCGGGCACGACCGGAGCGGACTGATCGGCGCCGAGGACCGCGCCCCGCGGGTAGCGGTAGGCGAGCGCCACATTCAGGATGCCGCCCTTCTTCCCGCCGGGGCCGCCCTGCCCGGCCGCCGCGGGCTCCGGGGTGTACCCGGGGTGGCTGTGCTCCACCGAACGCGACGAAGCACGCGCGCTCGTCGCCTCCGCGACCGGCCGGCGCTCGGCGTCGTACGACTTCAGCAGTCCCGGTCCTGCCCAGCCGGCCAGCACGGCCGACAGCTTCCAGGCGAGGTTGTGGGCGTCCTGGATACCGGTGTTGGAGCCGAACGCCCCGGTGGGGGACATCTCGTGGGCCGAGTCGCCGGCCAGGAACACCCGTCCCTGCGCGTACCGTTCGGCGACCCGCTCGGCGGCGTGCCAGGCCGCCCGGCCGGTGATCTCCACGTCGAGATCCGGCACGCCGACGGCCCGCCGGATGTGCTCCACGCAGCGCTCGTCGGTGAACTCCTCGAGGGTTTCCCCGTGTTCGGGGTGCCAGGGGGCGTGGAAGACCCAGTGCTCCTGGTTGTCGACGGGCAGCAGAGCACCGTCGGCCGCCGGGTCGGTCAGATAGCAGACGATGAACCGGCGGTCGCCGACCACCTCCGCGAGCCCGCGCGAGGTGAACGTGAGGCTCACGTTGTGGAACAGGTCGCCCGGCCCGGTCCGGCCGATACGGAGCGTGTCGCGGACGGGGCTGCGGGGACCGTCCGCCGCGACGAGATAGTCCGCGCGGATCGTCGTGTGCTCGCCGGTCTCCCGGCTCTTGACCTTCGCCGTCACCCCTTCGGAGTCCTGCTCGTACGACATCAGCTCCGTCGAGTACCGCAGGTCGCCCCCCAGTTCCCGGGCACTGGCCAGCAGCACCGGTTCGAGGTCGTTCTGGCTGCACAGGCACCACGCGCCGGGGCTGAAGCGGGCCAGTCCGCCGCCGGGGTCGATCTCCTTGAACAGCCACTCCCCGGCGTCGCCCACCAGGGTCGGCGTCTGCAGGATGCCGTGGTTGTCCGCGAGGACCGACGCCGCCTCCTCGATGCGCCGCTGGACGCCGGCCACCCGGAAGATCTCCATGGTGCGCACGTTGTTGCCGCGCCCCCGCGGGTGCCGGGACGTGCCCGCGTGCTTCTCGACCAGGACGTGCGGCACCCCGAGGCGCCCCAGGAACAGTGAGGTCGACAGGCCCACCAGAGAGCCGCCGACGATGAGGACGGGCGTGCGGAGACCGTTCTCGCCGGCCCCTTCGAATCGGTTCATCGATTGCCTCCAGCGTCGCCTGCGACGCGAGTCAGGGATGGGGATGCAGTTTCCATGCCCGGTGGGGGCCGGTTCGCGCGGCAGGGGCACCCGGATGGCGCGCGGTTCACTCGCCTGACCCGCGGGGCTCGCGCAGTCCCGGGCGCGCGGCAACGATCAGTTCATGGCGGCCCCGGCGTTTCGGATACCGCGGTCGTTCCTGACTTCCGTGACGAAAAGGAGAGGTGTGCCGCAATGTCCAACTCGGGACGTATCGCTCAGTCGGCCTTCGACGGCTCGAAGCTTCGGGTGATCCTGCTGCTCGACCTGTACGAAGGCGCCCAGCAGCAGTTCCTCGACGCGTACGAACTCATGCGCAACCAGGTCGCCTCGGTTCCCGGACACCTCAGCGACCAGCTCTGCCAGTCGATCGAGAACCCCTCGCAGTGGCTCATCACCAGCGAGTGGGAGAGCGCCCCGCCGTTCCTCGCCTGGGTGAACAGCGAGGAGCACGTCGAGACCGTCCGGCCCATGCACAGCTGCGTCCGGGACACCCGGTCGATGCGCTACAGCATCCTGCGCGAGACCAGCCCCGCCGAGCCGCTCACCCCGGAGTCGGCCCGGGCGGCCCTGCAGGTCGAGGCCCGCGAGGGCAGCGGGGTCGCGCGCCACGCCCTCACCTTCACCGTCAAGCCCGGATCCGAGTCGAAGGTCGCCGAGATCCTCGCCGGGTACGAGTCCCCCCAGGCCCAGGTCGACGACACCACCCGGCTGCGCCGCACCTCGCTCTTCATGCACGGCAACCGCGTCGTACGGGCCGTGGAGGTCGAGGGCGACCTCCTCGCGGCCCTGCGCCACGTGTCGCGCCAGCCCGAGGTACGGGCGGTCGAGGAGGCCATCAACCCCTACCTGGAGCAGGACCGGGACCTGAGCGACCCCGACTCGGCCCGGGTCTTCTTCACCCGCGCGGCGCTCCCCGCCGTGCACCACGTGGTCTCCGGCCGCGAGGAACCCGCGAAGGTGACCCGGCACGCGCTGTTCTACCCGGCCCGCAAGGGCCGCGGCATGGAGCTGGCCCGGCTGCTCGCCCACCAGGACGAGGCCGCCGCCGACGACAAGAACAGCCCGGTGTACAGCAGCACCGTCTTCCAGCGCGACGACATCGTGGTCCGGCTCATCGACATCACCGGCGCCCTCGATCTCGACCCCGTCGCCTCCCTCGGCCTCAAGGGCGCCAAGAAGGCCGCCGAGCTGGAGCGACTCCTCGACGGCCCCGCGATCGGCGTCGAAGGCTCCCTGGGGACGGAACGCAACATCAACCGCCTCCTGTCGCACGCCGACATGCTGCCCATCACCGACCGGAGCTCGGCGGGTTCCTGACGGACCGCCCGCCGCCGCCCGCGTCCCCGGACGTCCGGTCCGACGTCCTGCCACACCCGGAGGTACAGGCATGACCAAGCAGCATCCACAGATCGTGAACCTGAGCGAGACGGAACCGAACCGCAGACGCGGGGGAGACATCCGGGCGATGCTCACGCCCGCCACGGTCGGGTCCACCAGCGGCTTCATGGGCCTCGCCATCATCCAGCCCGGCGAGCGCATCGGCGAGCACTACCACCCGTACTCCGAGGAGTTCGTGTACGTGGTCGGCGGCGCCCTCGAAGTGGACCTGGACGGCGAGGCGCTCGCGCTCCGGCCCGAGCAGGGTCTGCTGATCCCGATCGGCGTGCGGCACCGGTTCCGCAACGTCGGCGGCAAGGAAGCCCGCATGGTCTTCCACCTGGGCCCGCTCGCCCCGCATCCGAGCCTCGGCCACGTCGACACGGAGGAGGCCGCCGACGCCTCCGAACCCGCCCCCGCGTTCATGGCCGGCGGAGCCGCGCCCGGCCACCACGGACAGCAGTCCGAACGAAGCGGGGCCATAAAGTGACCCGCCGGGTGGCCGTCACCGGCATCGGTGTGGTCGCTCCGGGAGGCACCGGGACGAAGGCGTTCTGGGACCTCCTCGAAAGCGGCCGCACCGCGACCCGGGGCATCACGCTCTTCGATCCGGTGGGCCTGCGCTCGCGCATAGCCGCCGAATGCGACTTCGACCCGATCGCGCACGGCCTGGACCCCGAGCTGATCGAACACGTCGACCGCTACATCCAGTTCGCCGTCGTCGCCGCCGCGGAGGCCGTCCAGGATTCCGGCCTCGACACGGACCGGGAGGACCCCTGGCGCGTCGGAGTCTCCCTGGGCAGCGCCGTCGGTGGCACCACCCGTCTGGAACACGACTACGTCCGGGTCAGCGAGTCGGGCCGGCGATGGGACGTGGACCACCGCGCGGCCGACCCCCAACTGCACCTCGCGTTCGCGCCCAGCACGCTCGCCTCGGTCGTCGCCGAACGGTTCGGGGCGCAGGGACCGGTCCAGACCGTCTCCACGGGATGCACCTCCGGACTCGACGCCGTCGGATACGCCTTCCACACCATCGAGGAAGGCAGGGCCGACGTCTGCATAGCCGGGGCGTCCGACTCGCCGATATCCCCGATCACGATGGCCTGCTTCGACGCCATCAAGGCCACGTCGCCCGACAACGACGACGCCGAACACGCCTCCCGGCCCTTCGACGCCAACCGCAACGGCTTCGTCATGGGCGAGGGCGCGGCCGTCCTCGTCCTGGAGGAGTACGAGCACGCACGGGCCCGCGGCGCGCACATCTACTGCGAGATCGGCGGCTACGCCACCTACGGCAACGCCTACCACATGACCGGTCTCACCAGCGAGGGCCTGGAGATGTCCCGGGCCATCGACAGCACGCTCGACCAGGCCCGCCTCGACCCCACGCGCATCGACTACGTCAACGCGCACGGCTCCGGCACCCGGCAGAACGACCGGCACGAGACCGCCGCGGTCAAACGGTCCCTGGGCGAACACGCCCACCGGACACCGATGAGCTCCATCAAATCCATGGTGGGCCACTCGCTGGGCGCGATCGGCGCGATCGAGGTCGTCGCCTGCGTCCTCGCCCTGAAGCACCAAGTGGTGCCGCCCACGGCGAACTACGAAACCCCCGACCCCGAGTGCGACCTGGACTACGTGCCGCGCACCGCCCGCCAGCGGAAGCTCAGGAATGTGCTCTCCGTCGGCAGCGGGTTCGGCGGATTCCAGTCCGCGGTGCTCCTGACCGGGCCGGCTGGGAGGACACGATGAGCACACAGCGCCCCCGGAACGCGGCCATCACCGGTGTCGGTGTCATCGCCCCCAACGGACTGCGCGCCGACGCCTACTGGAAGTCTGTCAGGGAAGGCCTCACCGTCCTGGACGGCATCACCCGCGAGGGCTGCGGGCACCTGCCGCTGCGCGTCGCGGGAGAGGTCCGGGCCTTCGACGCGGCGGACCTCATCGAGGAACGCTTCCTCGTCCAGACCGACCGTTTCAGCCACTTCGCGATGGCCGCGACCGTCCTCGCCCTCGACGACGCGGGCCTCGGAGCGGCCGGCCCCGAGGACCCGTACGAGGTCGGCGTGGTCACCGCCGCCGGATCCGGCGGCGGCGAGTTCGGCCAGCGTGAACTGCAGAAACTGTGGGGCCAGGGCTCCAAGTTCGTCGGCCCGTACCAGTCCATCGCCTGGTTCTACGCCGCCAGCACCGGCCAGATCTCCATCCGCGGCGGCTTCAAGGGGCCCTGTGGAGTCGTCGCGAGCGACGAGGCCGGGGGACTGGACGCCGTCGCCCACGCCGCCCGCGGCGTACGGCGCGGCACCGGCGCGATGCTCGTCGGCGCCGCCGAGGCGCCGCTCGCCCCGTACTCGATGGTCTGCCAGCTCGGCTACCCCGAACTCAGCACCGTCGAGGACCCCGCGCGCGCCTACCGCCCCTTCACCGAGGGAGCCTGTGGCTTCGTGCCCGCGGAAGGCGGCGCCATGCTCGTCGTGGAGGACGAGCGGCGTGCCCGCGAGCGGGGAGCGGAGGTCCGGGCCCTCGTGGCCGGACACGCGGCCACGTTCACCGGGGCCTCGCAGTGGGAGAGGTCCCGCGAAGGGCTCGCCCACGCCATCCGGGGCGCCCTCGCCGAGGCGCGCTGCGCCCCGGAGGAGATCGACGTCGTCTTCGCCGACGCCCTGGGCGTCCCGGCCGCCGACCGTGCCGAAGCCCTGGCCATCGCGGACGCCCTGGGGGCGCACGGCACCCGGGTCCCCGTCACGGCGCCCAAGACGGGCATCGGACGGGCCTACTGCGGGGCACCCCTGCTGGACACCGCGGCCGCCGTCCTCGCGATGGAGCACGGCCAGATCCCTCCCACCCCCAACGTGTTCGACATCTGCCACGACCTCGACCTGGTGACGTCGAACGCCCGACCCGCCGAACTGCGCACGGCCCTGGTCCTCAGCAGGGGACTCATGGGGTCCAACGCGGCCCTGGTCGTACGACACGGCGGTCACCACGCCCGGTAACCCGGGCCGCACGTGAGGAGAACCACCGCATGATCACCACCGAAGTGACCGTCGACGAACTGGCCGCGCTCATGAAGAAGGCGGCCGGGATCACCGTCGACCCCCACGAACTCGCGCAGTCCCTCGACGCGCCGTTCGGCACCCTCGGACTCGACTCGCTCGGTCTGCTGGGCATCGTCGGTGAACTGGAGAACCGGTACAGCCTGCCCCTGCCCCCCGACGCGGAGCGCTGCAAGACCCCGCGGGAGTTCCTCGACCTCGTCAACGACAACCTCAAGGCTGGAGCCTGAAGTGGCCGGACACACCGACAACAGCGTCGTCATCGACGCCCCGCTCGACCTCGTCTGGGACATCACGAACGACATCGAGAACTGGCCACGGCTCTTCAGCGAGTACGCGTCCCTCGAAGTCCTGACCCGGGACGGCGACACGACCACCTTCCGCCTCACCATGCACCCGGACGACAACGGCAAGGTGTGGAGCTGGGTCTCGCAGCGCACCGTGGACCGCGCCGCGCGGACCGTCCGGGCGCGCCGCGTCGAGACGGGACCGTTCGCGCACATGGACATCCGGTGGGAGTACGAGGAGACCCCGGCCGGTACGCACATGCGCTGGGTGCAGGACTTCGCGATGAAGCCCGACGCCCCCGTCGACGACGACTGGATGACGGACAACATCAATCGCAACTCCGTCACGCAGATGGCCCTCATCCGGGACCGGATCGAGCAGGTCGCCCGTGAGCGCCGCAGCCCCGCGGCCATGCCCCGCTGACCGCTCGAACCGGCACAGGAAGGACACCCGATGCACCACGCCCTGATCGTCGCCCGCATGGCGCCCGACTCGGCTCCGGCGATCTCCGACGTGTTCGCCGCCTCCGACCGGGGTGAGCTCCCGCACCTCATCGGGGTCAACCGGCGCAGCCTCTTCCAGTTCGGTGACGTGTATCTGCACCTCATCGAATCCGAACGGGACCCGGGCCCCGCCATCGCGAAGGTGGCAGGATACCCCGAGTTCCGGAGCGTCAGCCAGGAACTGTCGGCGTACGTCAGCGCGTACGACCCGCAGACATGGCGCAGCCCCAAGGACGCCATGGCGCACTGCTTCTACCGCTGGGAGCGCGACACCGCCTCCTGAGCGGGCACCGTGACACAACCAGAGGCCGCCGGCTCCGCGATCAAGCGGAACCGGCGGCCTCGGGTTGTCCGGTTTCTCAGGGGGTCCGGCCGGATCAGCCGGGGACGGTGCACTCGAAGGCGTGCAGATAGGGGTTCACCGGGCGGATCTCGCCGATGATCAGGCCCGCCGCCGTGAGCCGGTCGACCATGCTCTGCCGGGTGTGCTTCGCACCGCCGACGTTCAGGAGCAGCAGCAGGTCCATGGCCGTCGTGAACCGCATCGACGGGGTGTCGTCCACGAGGTTCTCGATGACGACGACCCGGGCGCCGGGCCGGGCCGCCTTGCGGACGTTCGCGAGCGCCCTGCGGGTGCTCTCGTCGTCCCACTCCAGGATGTTCTTGATGATGTAGACGTCCGCCTGGACCGGGATGTCCTCACGGCAGTCCCCGGCCACGATCCGCACCCGGCCGGCCAGCGCCCCGCCGTCGCGCAGACGCGGATCCGCGTTCTCCACCACGCCCGGCAGGTCGAGCAGGGTGCCGTGCACGCCGGGGTGCTTCTCCAGCAGGCTGGCCACGACGTGACCCTGGCCGCCGCCGATGTCGGCGACCGACTTCACGCCGCGCAGGTCCAGGAGCTTCGCCACGTCCTGGGCGGACTGCGAACTGGACGTCGTCATGGCCCGGTTGAAGACGTACGCGGATTCCGGGGCGTCCTCGTTCAGGTACGGGAAGAACTCCTTGTCGTACACGTCCTCGAAGACGTTGCGGCCGGAGCGGACCGCCTCGTCGAGCTGCGGCCAGACGTTCCACGTCCATGGCTCGGTGCACCACAGGGCGATGTACCGCAGGCTGTTCGGGTCGTCCTCGCGCAGGAGCCGGGACATCTCGGTGTGCGCGAACGTGCCGTCGGGGCGCTCCGCGAAGACGCCCTGGCAGGACAGGGCGCGCAGCAGCCGGCGCAGGGTCCCCGGCTGGGTCTTCACCGCGGCGGCCAGGTCCTCGGCGCTCATGGGCGTGTCGTCGAGGGCGTCCGCCACACCCAGCCGGGCCGCGGCGCGTACGGCGGCGGCACGGGCCGCCCCGAAGACGAGTTCCCGCAACTGCATGGACGGCGGGGGACTCTGATCGACAGTGGTCATTCAATGCCTCGTTTCTGGTGTCGTGCCGTGCTCAGCACATGCCGGAGGGCTCGGAGACCTTGCACGTGTTGCCCCGGAACGTGTTGCCCTTGCCGGTGGTGTCGCGGTTGGCGAGGTCCGAGGGACCGTTGCGCAGGACCACGTTGTCGCGCACCTCGTTGCGCTCGCTGAGCGCGCCCACGAAGCTCTTGAACAGCACGATGCCGCCCGACAGCGGGGAGGTGCCCACGTTGTCCTCGACCCGGTTGTGCGTCACGCGGGTGTCCTCCGCGCCGGTCAGGACGATGCCCGAACCCTGGAGGGCGGGCAGCCGGGGGGTCTTGGGACAGGACTTGTTGTTGGCGTGGATGTAGTTCCCGGTGACGCTCAGGTCGCCGACGCGCGGCTTGTTCTCGTCGCCCACGACGAACACCGCCGTGCAGTTGCCGGTGGCCTCGTTGCGGGCGACGGTCAGGTTCCGCACCCGCCGGACCGTGATGCCGATCCGGTTGCCGCTCATCAGGTTGTGGGCGACCACCGTTCCCTTGGTGTCGCGGGCTCCCTCCTCGGTGGTGACCGTGTTGGAGACGAAGAGACCGGCGTCGCCGTTGTTCCTGGCGATGTTGCGGACGAACCTGGTCCGGACGGACCTCTCCTCGGCGATACCCCACTGGCCGTTCTTCTCGGAGGTCACTCGGCGCACGGTCAGTCCGTCGGTCCCCGTCGCCCACAGACCCTGCTTCGCGAAGCCCCTGATGGTCAGTGACGCGACGGTGACACCGCGGACGCGCTTGCTGTCGGTCCCGGTCACGCAGATGCCGTTGCCCGCCTTGGCGCAGGCGTCGGTGGCGGCGGTGTTCGGCACGATGACGGTGGACCTGGCGCTCGCGCCCCGCAGGGTCACGTCCCGCCCGGTGAGGGTGACGCTCTCGTGGTAGGTGCCGGGGGCGACGACGACGGTGTCGCCCGCCCGGGCCGAGTTCACGGCCTTCTGGATGGATTCACCCGGGCGTACCAGGTGCACGGACGGGTGGTCGGAGGGCAGGGCTGCGCCCACTCCCGATGCCACGACCACAGCCGTGCACGCGAGGTAGGCCATCTGTTGTCTGGTCATAGGCCGAAGCTATGAACGGGTGTTGCTGCCCGCCACCGCTGATCGCCCAGGTGGGCCGCAGCCGTCACCGTGACGCGCCGGGAGACCTCGAGACGGCGCCGCCCCGGCCGGAGGACGAAGGAGATGGCGTTGCCGATGACCATGAGCTGATAGGCCGTGAGCGTGCCG
>NZ_JBSFZS010000094.1:0-32094 GCF_053600395.1 Streptomyces sp. NPDC005070
CCGGCACTGCCATGCGCACGGACGCACGTGTCCTCCTCGAATTCTCCCGGGCGGGGGAGGCGCTCGCCCAGGAGGACGCCGTGCTCGGCGGCCCCCGGACCCGTTCCGCTTCTGTCCCCGGACCCTTCCCGGACCCGTTCCGCTTCTCTTCCCGGCTCCGTCACCGCCACCGTTCCCGTGACGCGGGACTCGATCCGCTTACAGAACTCGGGCGCCTCTTTACAGAGTTCGGATCGCGACAGAGGGAAAACCCTCGAATCTGGGCGAGGGTGCACATCAAACCACCCCAAATGATCGCCAATTGCCGCCACTTGGCCTTTCCTTGGGTTGTTCATTCCCCTGGCATGAACGGTTCACCGTAAGAGTGGCCCCCATCTGTGATCCATTCCTCACGCTCCGGCAGGACGTGGGGCTTTCGTATGGATCACCGCAACCACTACATGCGACGAATCGCATCGCAGGGGGTTCTATGAGATCCAATCGCGCCACCGCGCGCGCCGGAGTGAGCCTGGCGGCGACCCTGCCCCTGCTCGCCGGCGCGCTGGCGCTCGGCATACCCGCGGCATCCGCCGCGGACGGCCCGAGCCGGGTCACGCTCGCGGGCACCAAGCCCGCGTGGGCCACCGCCCACGCGGACAAGGGAGCGGCTTCCGACGGCTCCCAGGTCTCGGCCCGGGTGTACCTCGCCGGACGGGACGCCAAGGGCCTGGCGGCATACGCCAGGGCCGTGTCCGACCCGCACTCGGCTTCGTACGGGAAGTACCTCAGCGCCAAGAAGGCGCAGACGCGTTTCGGTGCCACCAAGGCCCAGGTCACCGCGGTGACCACCTGGCTGAAGTCGGCCGGCCTGAAGGTCACCGGAACGACGCAGCACTACGTCTCCGTCACCGGTGACGTGGCCGCCGCCGAGAAGGCGTTCGGCACCCAGCTCCACAACTACACCAAGGGCAAGAAGGTCTACCGGGCGCCGTCGAAGACGGCTTCCGCGCCCGCCGCCCTGAACGGCGCCGTCCTGACCGTCACCGGCCTGGACAACGCCCCGCACAAGGCGCAGCACGCCGATCAACTGCCGCCTCCGGACGCGGTGTTCAAGAACTCCGGGCCGTTCTCCTCGTACTACGGCTCGAAGACCGCGAGCACGCTGCCGGACGCGTACGGAACGAAGATCCCGTACGCCGTCCAGGGCTACAGCGGCAAGCAGCTCCGCGCGGCGTACGGAGCGGGCAAGCGCACCGGCAAGAACGTGCGGGTCGCCATCACCGACGCGTACGCCTCGCCGACCATCGCCTTCGACGCGGCCACCTACGCCGGCAAGCACGGCGACGCCGCGTACTCCAGCGGTCAGCTCCGTCAGGTGCTGCCCAAGAAGTACACGAAGACCGAGGAGTGCGGAGCGGCCGGCTGGTACGGCGAGGAGACCCTCGACGTCGAGGCCGTGCACGCGGTCGCACCGGGCGCGAGCATCACGTACGTGGGTGCCGCCTCCTGCTACGACGACGATCTGCTCGACTCGCTCAACAAGATCGTCGACGGGCACCTGGCCGACATCGTCTCCAACTCGTGGGGCGACATCGAGGCCAACCAGACCCCGGACCTGGCCGCGGCCTACGACCAGACGTTCCAGTTCGGCGCGGTCGAGGGCATCGGCTTCTACTTCTCCTCCGGCGACAACGGCGACGAGGTCGCCAACACCGGTACGAAGCAGGTCGACACCCCGGCCAACTCGGCGTGGGTGACGGCGGTCGGCGGTACCTCGCTGGCGGTCGGCAAGAACGACACGTACCTGTTCGAGACCGGCTGGGGCACCGAGAAGGCCACGCTGTCCGAGGACGGCAAGAGCTGGACCGGGTTCCCGGGCGCGTTCACCTCGGGTGCCGGCGGTGGTACCAGCAAGACCGTGGCGCAGCCCTACTACCAGAAGGGCGTCGTCCCGAACGCGCTGGCCAAGGCCAACAACGCGGCGGGCAACCGGGTCGTCCCGGACATCTCGGCGATCGCCGACCCCAACACCGGATTCAAGGTCGGCCAGACGCAGACCTTCCCGGACGGGACCGAGCAGTACAGCGAGTACCGCATCGGCGGCACCTCGCTGGCCGCTCCGGTGATCGCGGCGGTCCAGGCGCTCGCCCAGGAGGCGCGCGGCGGCAAGGCGATCGGTTTCGCCAACCCGTCGATCTACGCCAAGGCCGGTTCGAAGGCGTACCACGACGTGACCGACACGCCCGGCGGCAAGCAGTACGCCGTGGCCCGTGTCGACTTCGTCAACGGCTTCGACGCGGCCGACGGTGTGGCCACCTCGGTCCGCAGCCTCGGCCAGGACAGCTCGCTGAAGGCCGTGAAGGGCTACGACGACGTCACCGGTGTGGGCTCGCCCGCCCCGGGCTACGTCGAGTCGTTCAGCCGTCGCTGACCGGCGTTCACCGACGATGCGCCCGCCTCTCCGTCGGAGGGGCGGGCGCATCGCTCGTTCGCGGGGCGGCCCCGCACACCCCGCGCCCCCCATCGCGTCGCTCTGACGATTACACTGAGCCGCGTGCCTCCACTGAACTTCCGGTCCCTTTACCAGCACGGCTTCGCGCGTGTCGCCGCCTGCACGGGTCACACCGTCATCGCGGACCCGCACGCCAACGCCGACGCCGTCCTGCGCCAGGCGCGCGCGTGCGCCGACGAGGGCGTCGCCGTCGCCGTCTTCCCCGAGATGGGCCTGTGCGGCTACTCGATCGAGGACCTGCTGCTGCAGGACGCGCTGCTCGACCAGGTCGAGGAGGCGCTCCGGACGGTGGTGACGGGGTCGGCGCAGCTCCTGCCGGTCCTGGTCGTCGGCGCCCCGCTGCGCCACCGCAACCGGGTCTACAACTGCGCGGTGGTCGTGCACCGCGGACGGATCCTCGGTGTCGTGCCCAAGTCGTACCCGCCGAACTACCGGGAGTTCTACGAGCGCCGGCAGATCGCCGCGGGCGACGACGAGCGCGGCGGCACGATCCGGGTCGGCGGCGAGTCCGTGCCGTTCGGGGTGGACCTGCTGTTCGCCGCCGAGGACGTACCGGGGCTGGTGCTGCACGCGGAGATCTGCGAGGACATGTGGGTGCCGGTGCCGCCGAGCGCCGAGGCGGCCCTGGCGGGCGCCACCGTCCTCGCCAACCTCTCCGGCAGCCCGATCACCGTCGGCCGGGCCGAGGACCGCAAGCTGATGTGCCGTTCGGCGTCCTCACGCTGCATCGCCGCGTACGTCTACGCGGCGGCCGGACTGGGCGAGTCGACCACCGACCTGTCCTGGGACGGCCAGACGATGATCTACGAGAACGGGGCGCTGCTGGCCGAGTCCGACCGCTTCCCGCTCGACGACCAGTTCGCCGTGGCGGACGTCGACCTCGACCTGCTGCGCCAGGAGCGGCTGCGGACCGGCAGTTTCGACGACAACCGGCGCACCCATACCACCCGCACCGCCGATTTCCGGACCCTGTCGTTCCGGCTCGACCCGCCGTCCGGCGACCTGGGCCTGCGGCGCCGCATCGAGCGCTTCCCGTTCGTGCCGGCGGACCCCGACCGGCTGGCCCAGGACTGCTACGAGGCCTACAACATCCAGGTCGCGGGGCTCCAGCAGCGGCTCGCGGCGATCGGCGGCCCGAAGGTGGTCATCGGGGTGTCCGGCGGGCTCGACTCCACGCACGCGCTGATCGTCGCCGCCCGCGCGATGGACCGGGCGGGCCGGCCGCGCAGCGACATCCTCGCCTTCACCCTGCCCGGCTTCGCCACCAGCGACCACACCAAGGGCAACGCGCACGAGCTGATGCGCTCCCTCGGCGTCACCGCGGCCGAGCTGGACATCACGCCGACCGCCCGGCTGATGCTTCAGGAGATGGACCACCCCTTCGCCTCCGGTGAGCCCGTGTACGACGTCACGTTCGAGAACGTGCAGGCCGGGCTGCGCACCGACTACCTCTTCCGGCTCGCCAACCAGCGCGACGGCATCGTGCTCGGCACCGGCGACCTCTCGGAACTGGCGCTCGGCTGGTCCACGTACGGCGTCGGCGACCAGATGAGTCACTACAACGTCAACTCGGGTGTCCCGAAGACGCTGATCCAGCATCTGATCCGCTGGGTCATCGGCAGCCACCAGTTCGGCGCGGACACGGACCGGACGCTCGCCGCGATCCTCGACACGGAGATCAGCCCCGAGCTCGTGCCGGGCGAGGAGATGCAGTCCACCGAGTCGAAGATCGGCCCGTACGCCCTGCACGACTTCACCCTCTTCCACGTGCTGCGCTACGGCTTCCGGCCGTCGAAGATCGCCTTCCTGGCCTGGCACGCGTGGCACGACCCGGACACGGGTGCCTGGCCGCCCGGCTTCCCCGCGGCCGAGCGCGGCGCGTACGACCTGCCCGAGATCCGGCGCTGGCTGGAGGTGTTCTGCCGCCGCTTCTTCGGGTTCGCGCAGTTCAAGCGCTCGGCCATGCCCAACGGGCCGAAGGTCTCGGCCGGTGGTTCGCTCTCGCCGCGCGGCGACTGGCGTGCGCCGTCCGACAGTTCGGCCCGTACGTGGCTGCGCGACCTGGCCCGCTTCGACCTCCCGGAGGCCGAAGACCGGCCGAAGGCCTAGGACTTCACGAAGGCCCGGGATTCACGGAGGCCCAGGACGCGCCGGAGGCTCAGGACTTCACGAAGGCCGAAGACCTGCCGGAGACCTGGGACTTCACGAAGCCCGAAGACCCGCCGGAGACCCGGGACTTCCTGAGGGGCGAATCCTTTCGGGAGCCCGGAGTCTCCCCCGAGGCGCCCGGGCCGGCGCGTCAGCGACGCAGTGCCTCCTGCCGGTCGGGTACGTGCGTGGCGATCACCCGCGCGGGCCCGGCCGGCCGCTTCGCACGGCGCAGGTCGACCGCGTACGCCGTGCCCGCCACACCGATCCCCAGGACCGCGAGCCCCGCTCCGGCGGTCGCCGGTGCCGTCACGCCGAAGCCCGCCGCCAGGGCGAGCCCGCCGATCCACGCGCCGCCCGCGTTGGCGAGGTTGAAGGCGGCCTGGTTGGCGGAGGACGCGAGGGAGGGCGCGGCGGCGGCCTTCTCCATCACCATGAGCTGGAGGGGCGACCCGGTGACGAAGGCGGCCGTGCCCAGCAGCACCACCGCCAGGGCGGCGCTCCACTCGGTACGCATCAGCAGCGGGAAGGCGGCCAGCACGGCCACCAGCGAGGCGAGGCCGCCGAAGAGGGTGCGGCCCATCGCGTGGTCCGCGAGCCGCCCGCCGAGCAGGTTGCCGATCGTGGCGCCGACCCCGAACAGCGCCAGCAGCAGCGTGACACTGCCCTCCGCGTATCCGGCGGCGTCGGTGAGCATGGGCGTGATGTAGCTGTACGCGGAGAACAGGGCCGCGAAGCCGGTGACCGTCGTGCCGAGGGCGAGCCAGACGGGCAGCGGGCGCAGGGCGGCGAGTTCGCCGCGCAGACCGCCGCCGGGGGTGTGACCGGGAGTCCGCGGGATCAGCAGGTACAGCGAGGCGATGGCGGCCAGGCCGATCGCGCTCACCCCCAGGAAGGTGGCCCGCCAGCCCAGGTGCTGTCCCACGAGGGTGGCGGCCGGGACTCCGGCGATGTTCGCGACGGTCAGGCCGAGGAACATCAGCGAGACGGAGCGGGCCTTGCGCTCGGGTGCGACCAGGCCGGTGGCGACGACGGCGCCGACGCCGAAGAAGGCGCCGTGCGGCAGACCGCTGAGGAAGCGGGCGGCGAGCAGCCAGTGCTCGTCGGGGGCGAGCGCGGAGAGCGCGTTGCCCGCGACGAAGAGGCCCATCAGGGCGATCAGGACCGTGCGGCGGGGCATCCGGGCGGTGGCCGCGGCGAGCAGCGGGGCACCGACGACGACGCCGAGCGCGTAGGCGGAGACCAGGTGTCCGGCGGCGGGGATGGATATGCGCAGGTCGCCCGCGACGTCGGGCAGCAGGCCCATCATGGCGAACTCGGTGGTGCCGATGCCGAAGGCGCCCACGGCGAGGGCGAGCAGGGCCAGAGGCATGAGATGCCTTTCAAAGGAGCTGGGGCGAGCGGGACTCCGTACGGGCGCGGCGGTCTGCGGGAGGTCGCGCGGGTACGGGCGCGTCCGCGCACGGCGATGTGCCCGGACGGTCGGTGGAACACCGGCTATTAAGTTTAGCCGGTGAACAAAGTCTGCCGTGCCCAGTGTTCCAGGAGGTTGAAAGGCGATTCCGGGCGGGTTAAGAGGCCGTGGCGTCCATCTTGACGCGGGCCGCGATCGGGAGGTGGTCGCTGCCGGTCGCAGGCAGGGTCCAGGAGCTCACCGGCTCGATGCCCTTGACCATGATCTGGTCGATCCGGGCCATCGGGAACGAAGCCGGCCAACTGAACCCGAAGCCGCTGCCCGCCGCGCCCTGCGTGGACCGCATCTGCGCGGTGACCGCGTTCAACGCCCGGTCGTTCATGGTGCCGTTGAGGTCACCGAGCAGGACGACCTGCTTCAGCGAGTCGTCGGCGATGGCCTCGCCCAGGGCGTTGGCGCTCTTGTCGCGCTGCCGGGCGGTGAACCCGGCCTTCATCTTCACCCGCACCGAGGGCAGATGGGCCACGTACACCGCGACCCGGCCGGCCGGCGCCGTCACGGTCGCCCGCATGGCGCGCGTCCAGCCCAGCTTGATGTCCACGGGCCGGACGTCGTCGAGCGGGTACTTGCTCCACAGTCCGACGGTGCCCTGCACCGAGTGGTACTTGTACGTCGACGCGAGCGCCGTCTCGTACACCGGCACCGCCGACGCCGTCAGCTCCTCCAGGGCGAGCACGTCGGCGCCGGAGGCGGCCACGTCCCGGGCGGTCCCGGACGGGTCCGGGTTGTCGGCGTTGACGTTGTGGGTGGCGACGGTCAGGTCGCCGCCCGCGCCGGTCTTGTCGGTGAGCAGTCCGCCGAAGAGGTTCAGCCAGACCGCGCCGGCCAGCACCACGGCGATCAGGGCGCCGGCGGACTTCCGCACGAAGCCGAGGACCAGCAGGACCGGGATGAACACCCCGAGCCACGGCAGGAACGTCTCGGTGAGACTGCCGAGGTTGCCGATCCGGTTCGGGATCCGCGCGTGCGTCAGCATCACCAGGGCGAGCAGCAGCGCGAGGGCGGCGAGGATCAGCCCGCGCCGCCAGATGCCGCGGTCGCCGCGCCAGCCGTCGAGCAGGCGCCGGAACCGGGAATCTCTGCGCTCCGGCCCCCGGCCGTCGCTGCCCGTCTCCGTCATATACGCCTGCGCCATACCGTCGCCTCACAAAATGCCGTGCGCACCGTCTGCCCCTCGACTAAGACCCTAGGGGATGTCCGGTGTGGTTCTCGCCGTCCGGGACGGCCGTACAGGCAAGGGGACGTACAACTGCGTGTCCGGAGTTCCTCATCCTGGCACGACGTGCGGCCTCTGTGACGAAACGCGCACATTCACCCCGTCAGAAACCGGTCTGGTCATGGCCGGGCGGGGCGCAGGCCCTCCAGCAGCGTATCGACGATCCGCTCGGCGAGGTCCTCCGGGAGTTCGGTGTCCGGGCGCATGACGGAGCGGACGAGCATGGGGCCGACGAACATGTCGTTGAGGAGTTCGATGTCGACGTCGTCGCGGAGCTCGCCGTTCTCCTGTCCCCGGCGCAGCACCTCGATACCCCGTCGGCGGCGCGGCGCTATGACCGTGGCCTCGTACGCGGCCCACAGTTTGGGGCTGCTCTTCATCTGCGCGTAGACGTTGTGCAGGATCGCCGACGAGCGGCTGACCAGACCGCGCCGGCGCAGCGACTCCAGGAGCACGACGAGGTCGTCGCGCATGGAGACGCCTTTGAGTTCGGGGTCGGCGGGCTCGGCGCCGCGCAGGACGTCGACGAAGAGTTCCTCCTTGCCGCTCCAGCGGCGGTAGATCGTCGCCTTGCCCACGCCGGCGGTGCGCGCCAGCCGCTCGATGGAGATGTCCGCGAGCGGAACCCCGTCCTCAAGGAGCTTCATCACGCCCTCGACGATGGCGCGTTCCACCGCCTCGCTGCGGGGACGTCCCCGGCCTGGGCACACCTGCCTGTCTCGGCTGTCCGCGAGGCTCACGTCGAACTCCGTTCCCATCGTTGACCAGGTGTCATTCTCCCCCGTTCACGGCGGCGGCGGGCACCCGGCGCGAAGTGCCCGCCGCGGGCACCCCGGTCGGGGGTGCCCACGGTCGTGTGCGCCGGTGTCAGTCCTGTCCGAGGTCGGCCGTCACCAGCTCGGCCTCGTCGCCGCGCTCCTGCGGGGCAGCGGGGCGGCCGGGCAGGAACAGCGCGACGACCACCGCGCCGATGACCGCGACGCCCGCGCCGCACAGGGCGGTGACGTGCATCGCGTGCAGGAACGCGTCGTTCGCGGGGGTGACGAGGGCCTTGCCCTGCGGGCCGAGCTTGGCGGCGACTCCGAGGGTGGCCTCGATGGACTCGGCCGCGGTGTGCCGCAGCGGGGCCGGGACGAGGGAGAGCTTGTCCTCGATGCCGTTGCGGTAGGCCGTGGAGAGCACGGAGCCGAGGACGGCGATACCGAGGGCGCCGCCGACCTGGCGGAAGGTGTTGCTGAGCGCGGAGGCGGAGCCCGCCTTCTCACGGGGCAGCGCCTGCATGATGACGACGCTGGTCGGGGTCATGATGTGCGCCATGCCGGTGCCCATCAGGAAGAAGATGACCTCCAGGAGCCAGATCGGGGTGTCGGCCTCCAGCGTGGCGAACGCGGCCAGCATCGCGGCGATCAGCAGCATGGCCGCCGTGCAGGTGGCGCGGTTGCCGAAGCGGTCGACGACGAGCCGGGCGCGCGGCGCGAAGATGAGCTGGGCCGCGGCCAGCGGCAGCATCAGCAGACCGGTCTGCAGCGGCGAGTAGCCCCGCACGCTCTGGGTGTAGAAGACCGAGAAGAAGGTCACGCCCATCAGCGCGAAGAAGACCAGCGCGATGGCCGACATCGCCGACGAGAAGACCTTGTTCTTGAAGTAGGTGACGTCGATGGACGGGTGGTCGCTGCGCTTCTCGAACACCACGAAGCCGACGAGGACGGCGACACCGGCACCGATGGTCGCGAGGACCCGGGCGTCGGTGAAGTCGGCGAGCTGGCCGCCCTTGATGATGCCGTAGACCAGCAGGACGAGGCCGATGATCGAGAGGACCACACCGACCGGGTCCAGGCGGCCCGGGCTCGGGTCGCGGGAGTCGGGGACCAGCCAGATCATCAGGCCGATCGCGAGGACCACGATGGGCACGTTGATCAGGAAGACCGAGCCCCACCAGAAGTGGTCGAGGAGCACACCGCCGGTGATCGGGCCGATCGCGATGGCGAGGCCGACGCCGCCGGCCCAGATGCCGATGGCCTTGGGCTGCTCGTCGCGCTCGAAGACGTTCATCAGGACGGCGAGGGTGGCGGGCATCACGAAGGCGGCGCCGAGGCCCATCACCGCGCGGAACGCGATGAGCTGGACCGGCGAGCCGGACTCGGCGGCCAGCGCGGAACCGATGCCGAAGACGGCGAGACCGGCGAGCAGCACCTTCTTGCGGCCGAGGCGGTCGCCGAGGAGGCCCGCGGTGAACAGGAGACCGGCGAAGACGAGCGTGTAGGCGTTGATGGCCCACTCCAGCTCACCCTGGGTGGCTCCGAGCCCGATGGGCGCCGGGGTCGAGATCGTCTTGATCGCGACGTTCAGGATGGAGTTGTCGAGCACCACGATCAGCAGGCTCAGCATCAGCACGCCGAGGATCGCCCAGCGGCGCCGGTGCACCGCCTCGGATACTCGTCGTTCGAGCGGAGGAGCGGAAGTTGTCATGACGGCCACCCTAGAGTCATTTCGATACGGCACCGTCTCGTATCGGAAATGCTTTACGCAGAACTTACGAAGAGGCCTAGGCCTCCGGACGGAGGCGGACTTGGCGGCCTCCGGACGACGGCGGACTTGGCGGCCTCCGCACGGAGGCGGACATCGCGGCTTCTGGAAGGAGGGGGACGAGCGGACGGACCGGGCGGGGCGTGGGGGCGTGGCGCGGAGTGGCGTGATCGACACCGGGTCCGGCGGGCCCGGTCTAGCCGCGGATAGCACGAGGTGCCACCATGGAGGTGATCCGGGGACGCCGTCAGGGTGCCTCGAGATGACATAAGGAGTTGCGATGACGCAGCTTTCGGCTGCCCAGCAGCAGCCTGCGGAGGGTGTCCTCAAGGCCACCGGCAGCGGCAAGGCGCTGTACGGGGGCAAGAGCACCCGCCGTATCACGGTGCGCGACATCACCGCCGCCAAGGAGCGCGGCGAGAAGTGGCCGATG
Source organism: Streptomyces sp. NPDC005070 (assembly GCF_053600395.1). Taxonomy (NCBI): domain Bacteria; kingdom Bacillati; phylum Actinomycetota; class Actinomycetes; order Kitasatosporales; family Streptomycetaceae; genus Streptomyces; species Streptomyces sp. NPDC005070. The sequence goes on from NZ_JBSFZS010000094.1 coordinate 10,289, forward strand.
CTCACCGCCTACGACGCGATGACCGCGTCCGTCTTCGACGAGGCGGGCATCCCGGTCATGCTCGTCGGCGACTCGGCCGGCAACTGCCACCTGGGCTACGAGACGACCGTCCCCGTCACCATGGACGAGATGACCATGCTGTCCGCCGCGGTCGTCCGGGGCACCAGCCGCGCCCTGATCGTCGCCGACCTGCCCTTCGGTTCCTATCAGGAGGGTCCGGTGCAGGCGCTGCGCTCGGCGACCCGCCTGATCAAGGAGGCCGGGGTGGGCGCGGTGAAGCTGGAGGGCGGCGAGCGCTCGCACCGTCAGATCGAGCTGCTGGTGGAGTCCGGCATCCCGGTGATGGCACACATCGGCCTGACCCCGCAGTCCGTGAACTCCATGGGCTACCGCGTCCAGGGCCGCGGCGAGGAGGCCGCGCACCAGCTTCTGCGGGACGCCAAGACGGTCCAGGACGCGGGCGCCTTCGCCGTCGTCCTCGAACTGGTCCCGGCGGAGCTCGCCGCCGAGGTCACCCGCACCCTGAACATCCCGACGGTCGGCATCGGCGCGGGCCCCGAGACCGACGCGCAGGTCCTGGTGTGGACCGACATGCTCGGTCTGACCGGCGGCAAGGTGCCGAAGTTCGTCAAGCAGTACGCCGACCTGCGCGCCGTCATGGGCGACGCGGCGAAGGCGTTCGCCGAGGACGTCGTCGGCGGGACGTTCCCGCTGGAGGAGCACTCCGTCCACTGACGCCCCTCGAGTTCCGGGGCTCTGAGCCACTGCGGCACCGAAGACAACCCGCCGATCTTCCCCCGTCGGCGGGTTGTCGCCGTTCTCGCGTCCTGTCGGCGGGAGGCCACCGCACCGCTTCCCCCCTGCCGATGTGCGGCCAACTGTTCGCCCGCACCGGCGAGGGCCACCGCTTCCCGTCCCGTCCGTCCCGCCGGCGACTGTCGGCGAGCTGTCGGCGTTTTCGCGCCGCCCTGTCGGCCGACTGTCGACGACCTATCGGTAACGCTCGGATTCTGTAGGCGGCCTGTCGGTCGTTTGTCGGTGGCGGCTGGCACCTTGATGGACATGACGCGAATCGACAACACGCCCCGGCAAGCTGCGACCGGCCGCAGCGCCGTCACCGTACGGGGGCTGGTCAAGCACTACGGCGAGACCAAGGCGCTGGACGGGGTCGACCTGGATGTGCGCGAAGGCACCGTCCTCGGCGTGCTGGGTCCCAACGGCGCCGGCAAGACCACCCTCGTCCGCTGCCTGTCCACCCTCATCACCCCCGACGCCGGCACGGCCACGGTCGCCGGCTTCGACGTGCTGAAGCAGCCCCGGCAGCTCCGCCGGGTGATAGGCCTCACCGGCCAGTACGCCTCGGTCGACGAGAAGCTCCCCGGCTGGGAGAACCTCTACATGATCGGGCGGCTGCTCGACCTGCCCCGCAAGGACGCCCGCCGGCGGGCCGACGAGCTCCTGGAGCGCTTCTCCCTCACCGAGGCCGCCAAGCGCCCGGCGTCGACGTACTCCGGCGGTATGCGCCGCCGGCTCGACCTCGCCGCCTCCATGATCGGCAGCCCGGCCGTGCTGTACCTGGACGAGCCGACGACCGGCCTCGACCCGCGCACCCGCAACGAGGTGTGGCAGGAGGTCAAGCGCATGGTCGCCGACGGCGTCACCGTGCTGCTCACCACCCAGTACATGGAGGAGGCCGAGCAGCTCGCCTCCGAGCTGACGGTCATCGACCGCGGCAAGGTCATCGCCAGCGGCCGGATCGACGAGCTGAAGGCCCGCGTCGGCGGCCGGACGCTGCGGATCCGCCCGGTGGACCCGCTGCAACTGCGCCCGCTGGCCGCCATGTTCGACGAGATGGGGCTCACCGGCCTCGCCACGACGATCGTGGACAGCGAGACCGGCAGCGTGCTGGTCCCGATCCTCAGCGACGAGCAGCTCACCGCCGTCGTCGGCGCGGTCACCGCGCGCGGCATCACGATCGCCTCCATCTCCACCGAACTGCCCAGTCTGGACGAGGTGTTCCTCTCGCTCACCGGCCACAAGGCCAGTGCCCCGCAGGACGAGACCCCCGCCCGCGCCTACGAGGAGGTCTCCGCATGAGTGCCCGCCCGTCGCCCACCACCACCCTTCCGAAGAGCGGCTCCGCCGCGCCCCTCCCTTCTGCCGAAGCCCCCTTCACGGTCGAGGCCGACCCCCGGATCTCGCTCCGCGCGCACGCCCGCCACACCGGCGCGCTGATCCGCCGCAACCTGCTGTGGATCCGCCAGGACCCGGAGTCGATGTTCGACGCGATCCTGTTCCCGGTCATCTTCACGCTGCTGTTCGTCTACGTCTTCGGTGGCTCCATCGGGCAGTCGCTCGGCGGCGGGCAGGAGGCGTACGTCCAGTACGTCGTGCCCGGCCTGATGGCCATGATGGGCATGAACATGGCCCAGGGAGTGGGCACCGGCTTCAACACCGACTTCAACTCCGGTGTCATGGACCGGTTCCGGTCCCTGCCGATCGGGCGCGGCTCGGTGCTGTTCGCCAAGATCGCGGTGGAGGTGATGCGGATGCTGATCGCGACCGCGATCCTCATGATCGTCGGTGTCCTGGTCGGCTTCCACATCACCAACTGGCCCGGTCTGTTCGCCTCCGTGGGCCTGTCGGCGATCTTCGGCTCGGCCCTGATGTGGGTGTTCCTCACCCTCGGCGTGATCATGAAGAGCGCGCAGTCCGTGCAGGCGATGGGCTTCCTGGTGCTGATGCCGCTCCAGTTCGGCTCGTCGATCTTCGCGCCGACCAAGTCGATGCCGGGCTGGCTGCAGAACTTCACCGAGTACAACCCGCTGTCGTCCCTCGCGGACGCGGCACGCGGGCTGATGGTGGGCGGTCCGGTCGCGCACGGCCTCTGGGTGACGCTCGGCTGGTCGCTGGCCCTCACCCTGGTGATGGCGCCCGTCGCCATCCACAAGTTCCGCACCAAGAGCTGACGTCCGACGCACGGACCCGGCCCCGCTCACCGGGGCCGGGGCGCGCCGGTTCGCGTCCGCGCCTCAGACGAGGGCGGCGGCCTCCTCCAGGGAGAGGCCGCCGCCCTCCGCGTGTGCCTCCTCGTACGCCGTGTCGCCGAGGAGGGCCCGAGCGCCCGTCTCGGCCTGCTCACGCGTCTCCACCTCCATCGGACCGGGGATGTGGCCCGGCGGCAGCAGGGCGTCCGCGGCGCCAAGGAGCCGGGCCGCGTCGGTGGCGCGACCGCCGCCGTCCAGACCGTTCAGAGCGATGGCGGCCGTGGTCAGATGGGCGGAGGGCATGTGCGGGGCGATCATCCGCGACAGCCGGTCGACGGCGTTCAGCGCTCGGCGCACCTTGTCCAGGGCGCTCTCGCACCGCCCGTCGATCGCGTCCAGCCAGGCCTCGACACCGAGCATGAACCCGTCGAACAGGACGAAGGTGGCGACCCCGAAGTCCTGGCGGAGATGCCGAATCTGGTCGCGCGCCTCGTCGGTCCGGCCGGTGCGGCCGAGCCAGGTCGCGAGGAAGAGATGGGCCGCCGGCATGGCCTCGTTGTGGGCGCCGTGCCCGGTCGCGAGGACGTCGCGGATCATCCGCTCGCCCCGCTCGGCCTCCCCCAGCTCCATGTACATGCTGCCGAGCCGGACGTTGAGCACCGCCGTCTGGGCGCGTGCGCCCAGACGTTCGGCGTACTTCCCGGCCTCCGCGTAGTCCGCGGCGGCGGCCCGGAAGTCGCCCTTGCGCTCATGGGCCTCCCCGCGCGCGGAGAGCGATTCGGCGGCGCCCCAGGCGTCCCCGATGCGTCCGAAGAGCTCCAGCGCCTCGTCGGCGTCCACGGTGGCGTCGCCCGCCATGTCGGCGCGGTTGGCGAGGATGTTGGCGCGCATCTGCAGGGAGGTGGCCAGCTCCCAGTCGTAGCCGAGTTCACGGCAGGTGCTGACCGTCTTGTTGATCACCTCGGTGAACCGCTCCATCGTGCCGGTGAGCAGCACGGCGTAGAACCAGAGGTAGCCGGGGGTGCGGCAGGTCTGCGGCATGCCGGGCTCGTAGGTCATGCTGATCGTACGGAGCTTCTCCTGGGCCTCCGGGGTCTGCCAGGCGCCCATGTCCATGTCCATGTAGGCGAGATGGACGAGGTGGACACCGCGCCGGGCCTCCTCGAGGACCTCCTCGCGCATGGGCAGCGGGAAGTCCGTGCAGCGCTCGTACAGCGGGACAGCCGGACGCACGGGCGGCGCGAAGGGGTCGGGGCCGAGGCCCATCACCTCCTTGGACCAGGAACGGGCGTCGACGCGCTGGTCACGGATCTGCCAGTACCAGGCAAGCGACAGGACCATGCACAGCGCCTCCTGCTCTTCGCGCTCGGCGACGGCGTGCCGCAGGGCGGTGCGCAGGTTCTCGTACTCGCGCTCGATGACGTCGATCGCGGCACGCTGGCCGGGGCCGCGCAGCAACGGGTCGGTGGTGCGGGCTAGTTCGCGGTAGTACGTGAGGTGGGCGCGCTCCGTGGCCTCGCGGGCGCCGGACTCGTCGAGGCGTTCGCGCGCGTACTCGGCGACGGTCTCCAGCAGCCGGTAGCGCATCTCGCTGTCCCCCTCGCCCGAAGGGGCCGCGACGACAAGGGACTTGTCGACGAGCGAGCCGAGGACGTCCAGCGCGGCCGGACCGCAGACGGCCTCGGCGGCGGCGAGGTCGCAGCCGCCCGCGAACACCGACAGCCGCCCGAGGGTGTCCCGTTCGGCCTCGTCGAGCAGATCCCAGGACCAGTCGACGACGGCACGCAGGGTCTGCTGCCGGGGCAGTACCGTACGGCTGCCCGAGGTCAGCAGCCGGAACCGGTCGTCGAGCCGGTCGGCGATCTGGCGCGGGGTGAGCATCCGCAGCCGGGCGGCGGCCAGTTCGATGGCCAGCGGGAGGCCGTCCAGACGCCGGCAGATCTCGGCCGCCGCCTCGGGGTCGTCCTCGACACGGAAGCCGGGCCGGGCGGCGGCTCCCCGGTCGGCGAGCAGCCGCAGCGCGGAGGGTTCCGGCAGCGGGTCCACCGGGCGCAGCAACTCCCCCGGTACGCCGAGTGGTTCACGGCTGGTGGCCAGCACGGTCACTCCGGGACAGCGTTCCAGCAGCGCCTCGGCGAGGTGCGCGGCGGCGCCGACGACGTGTTCGCAGTTGTCGAGGACGATCAGCATCCGGCGTTTGGCGCAGTGTTCGGCGAGCCGGGTGAGCGGGTCGTCGTGCCGGTCGGCCACGGCGCGCATCTCCTCGGCGCCGGCGCCGCGCAGGACGGTCTCGCGGGCGCCGACGGCGGTCAGCACGGCCTCGGGCACGGCCTTCGGGTCGTCCACCGGCGCCAGTTCGGCCAGCCACACCCCGTCCCGCAGCGCGGGCGCCAGGGCCTCGGCCGCCTCCTGCGACAGCCGTGTCTTGCCCGCCCCGCCGGGCCCGAGCAGGGTCACGAGCCGGGCCGCGGAGAGGTCGCCCCGGATGGCATCGATGTCTTTCTCCCGCCCCACGAACGACGTGAGCCGGGCACGGAGGTTGCCGGGGGGCGGTGAGGCGGGGCGGACGTGCCCCTCCGTGAAGTGAGGGTCGGCCCCCGCGGAGCGGGCCTCCGTCCGGGGCGCGCGCGCCCCGCCGCCGGCCTCGGTCGGGCGGAGCAACTCCGCGTGCAAGGACCGCAGTTCCGCGCCAGGGTCCGATCCCAGCCGATCGGCCAGCACCTGCCGTACGTCCTCGTACGCGGCCAGGGCCTCCGCCGTGCGGCCCGCGTCGCGCAGAGCGCGGAGACGCAGGACTTGGAACGGCTCGTCCAGGGGGTGGGCGTCGCACAGGGCGGTCAGTTCGGGGAGGGCGGAATCAGCCTGTCCGAGGGCCAGCGCCGCGGAGAGGCGGGCGTGCCGGGCGTGCAGGCGACGGGTTTCCCAAGGGGCCGCTTCGGCGGCGCGGTCGGGGAGGTCCGCGAGAGCGGGGCCGCTCCACAGCGCGAGGGCGTCGTCGAGGACGACGGCGGCCTTGGCCGGGTCGCCGTCGGCGAGGGCGCGGGTGCCCTCCCCCGCGAGCCGCTCGAAACGGTGCAGGTCGATGTCCTCGGACACCGCCGCCAGCCGGTAGCCGCCCTCGACCGACTCGACCGCGCCCGCGCCGAGCGCCCTGCGCAGCCGCCCGACGAGCGCCTGCAGCGCGCCGGGCGCGTCGGCGGGCGGGTCGCCGTCCCACACCTCGTCGACCAGGACGGCCGCGGAGACGGTCCGGCCGGGCCGCAGCGCGAGAACGGTGAGCAGGGCGCGCAGCCGCGCCCCGCCTACCGGGACGGGCGTGCCGTCGGGGCGGAGTGCCTGGGTGGTGCCGAGGATGCGATAGCGCACGGGGTCCATTGTCTCTGGTCACGTCAGGTGCGGGGGGCGGGTACGTGGAGTTCGGCCAGGACTCCGGCCCTGCCCTCCCCGAACCATCGGGGGGCGCGGTCCGCGGCCTCGAACGAGCGCGCCGCGGGCACCGGTTCCCAGGTGCGCGAGCCGGGCGCCGTCGGCGCGAATTCCTGGTGCACCAGGTGGATCGTACGGACCGTGCCGGTCGTCTCGGGCAACCGGGCTCCGTGCCGTTCGACGCCGAGCAGACCGCTTCTCGCGACGCGCGGGGCGGGCCCCGGCCCCGTTCCGTCACCGCCCGGACCGGTGTGCCTCACCGCGCGCTTACCCCCGCCCCGGCCCCGGCCCCGGCCCCGGGGATCGCCCTCGGGATCGGCGGGCAGGGCCACGACCAGGCCGTCGTCCGCGCGCAGCACCGGAATCTCCGCTCCGTCGTCGCGCACGTACTCCACCGTCGCCGTGATCCGGCTGAGCGCTCCGGCCCAGCCGCCGCCGAGCGTCTCGCCCCCTTCGTCCAGCAGGAGCGGCCACGTCACCTCGTCCCCGACCGAGAAGGGAGTGCCGCAGCACTCCATCTGCCAGTCCGCGTAGAACACCCGCCACAGCCCCATTCCCCCACCCTCCCCGGAACCGATACCCGATGGCGAGACGTTTTCCGTGTGAGCCCGGTACGGTCGGGCAGGCCCGAGTACGCCGTCATCAGCCCAGCCAGTCCAGGGAGCCCCATGACCACCGCCGCGACCCGCCGCAGCGACCGGAGGATCAGCCCCGTCTTCGTCGGCATCGTGGCCGTCATGGGGGTGACCGGCTGGGCGACGTGGAACGGGTTCGCCGAGCAGCCCGGTGTGGCCGTGTTCCTCTTCGTGACGGCGGCCTGGGTCGTCTCGCTGTGCCTGCACGAGTACGCGCACGCCCGCACCGCCCTGCACAGCGGTGACATCTCGATAGGCGCCAAGGGCTATCTGACCCTGAACCCGCTGAAGTACACCCACGCCCTGCTGAGCATCGTGCTGCCCGTGCTCTTCGTGATCATGGGCGGGATCGGTCTGCCGGGCGGGGCGGTCTTCATCGAGCGGGGCCGCATCCACGGCCGCTGGAAGCACAGCCTGATCTCGGCGGCGGGCCCGCTGACGAACGCGCTGTTCGCCCTCGTGTGCACGGCGCCGTTCTGGCTGCACGCCCTGGACGGCGTCCCGGACGCCTTCCGCTACGCGCTGGCGTTCCTCGCGCTGCTCCAGGTCACGGCCGCGATCCTGAACTTCCTGCCGGTCCCGGGCCTGGACGGCTACGGCGTGATCGAGCCCTGGCTGTCGTACGGCGTCCGCCGCCAGGTCGAGCCCTTCGCGCCGTTCGGACTGCTCGCGGTGTTCGCCCTGCTGTGGATCCCGTCGGTGAACCGGGAGTTCTTCCACATGATCGACACGATCCTGGGCGGCCTCGGCATCGACGGCCGTGACAGCGACTGCGGACAGTGGCTCTACCGCTTCTGGGAGTCGAACAACGACATCTGCCTGAAGGCATGACCGGGCGGGCCGGAACCGCCGTCCCGGCCGGCCGCTACGCCCTGCCGCGCCGCGCGTAGTACCAGGTCATGTTCGAGGACAGGCCGGCCAGCAGCACCCATACGATGCCCAGCAAGCTTCCCTGGACGAACGAGACGACGGCCGCGGCCACGGAGAGGACACAGACGGCGAGGGCGTAGAGAGCGAGGCGGGGCATGGGGTCGGCTCCTGTCGGGGGGACACTGCTTCGCATCAGTGTCCCCCACCCGGCCCGTACGTCCGTCACCCGCGGCCCGTGTGTGCCTCGCGCGGCCCGTACGCCCGTCACCCACGGCCCGCGTACGGCCTCGCGATCTATACGTCCGTCACCCGCAGGCCCGCGTGCGCCTTGTAGCGGCGGTTCACCGAGATCAGGTTGGCGACCAGGGCCTCCACCTGATGCGCGTTGCGCAGCCGGCCGGAGAACACGCCCCGCATGCCGGGGATGCGGCCCGCGAGGGCCTGGACGATCTCGACGTCCGCCCGCTCCTCGCCGAGGACCATCACATCGGTGTCGATCTCCTCGATCTCCGGGTCCGCGAGCAGCACGGCGGAGAGGTGGTGGAAGGCCGCGGTGACCCGGGAGCCGGGCAGCAGGGCGGCGGCCTGTTCGGCGGCGCTGCCCTCCTCCGGCTTCAGCGCGTAGGCGCCCTGCTTGTCGAAGCCGAGCGGGTTGACGCAGTCGACGACGAGCTTTCCGGCCAGCTCCTCGCGCAGCGATTCGAGGGTCTTGCCGTGACCCTCCCACGGCACAGCGACGATCACGATGTCACTGCGCCGCGCGGTCTCCGCGTTGTCGGCGCCCTCCACACCGTTGCCGAGTTCGTCGGCCGCGGCCTGCGCGCGGTCGGCGGCGCGCGAGCCGATGATCACCTTCTGGCCCGCCTTGGCGAGGCGGTAGGCGAGTCCCTTGCCCTGCGGACCGGTGCCGCCGAGCACGCCGACAACGAGCCCGGACACGTCGGGCAGGTCCCAGGGGTCCTTGGCGGGGGCCTTCTGTGCACTGTCAGTAGAGGTCATGGGCCGACTTTACGTGCGCGGGCCGCGCCGGGGCTCCCGGGGCGGCCGAGCGCCCGGGGTGAGTACGGTCACCCGAGCGCGGCCACCGGGAGGCGCCGGAAGGTGATGGTCTCGTACGCGCCGAAGTCGCCCGTCTCGTAGAGGAGTCCGACCGTGTCGGTGTCGACGCGGACCAGGTCGGAGTACGCGGCGGGCAGTCCGTCCACGGTGTGCGCGGACCGCCAGGTGGTGCCGCCGTCGGCCGAGGCGCGGACCGTCATCAGGGCGCGGAACTCGGGGTCGGCGGGCCCGGAGTACAGGAGCAGGTCCGGGTCGCGGAGCTGGAGCAGGCTGCCCTGGACGACCGGGGTGACGAGCCCGGCCTGCGGGCGGAAGGGCTTGACCAGGGTTCTGCCGCCGTCGAGGGAGTGGGCGTCGGCGCGGTTGCCGGGCGACGGGGAGTCGTTGCGGGTGTTGAAGTAGACGCGGCCGTCGGGGAGTTCGGCGGCGGTGGTCTCGTTGGCGTTGATGTATCCGTTGGTGTTCTCGTCGCGGTAGCCGAGGTACCAGGTGGCCCCGCGGTCGTCGCTGAGCAGACAGTGCCCGCTGTTGTACTTCGCCTCGGTGCCGTTGTCGGTGCCGGTGGGCGACAGGGTGTGGTTGCCGGGGACGACCACCCGGCCGGAGCCGAGCTGGAGGGCGTGCCCGGGTGTGGTGGCGTACCAGCGCCAGCCCGCCTTCTTCACCTGTGCGGTGATCTCCTTGGGCGCCGACCAGGTGCGTCCTTCGTCGTCGCTGTGCTGTACCCATACGCGCCGCCCGTCGGCCGCCCTCACCTTGCCGCGCAGCAGGGCGTCCTCGGTGGCGGAGGCGGCACTGCGGACGTGGACGAGCAGGACGCGGCCGGTGTCGAGGGTGACGGGTGCGGGGTTGCCGGCGAGGTCGGTGCCGTTGTTCGCGACGATCTGGAGCGGGCCCCAGGTCCGGCCGCCGTCCAGGGACCGCTTGAGCACGATGTCGATGTGCCCGTGGTCCTTGGCGGAGCCGACCCGGCCCTCGCAGAACGCCAGCAGGGTGCCGGTGCGGGTGGCGACGACGGCGGGGATCCGGAAGCTGGCGTAGCCCTCGCGCCCGGCGCGGAAGGGAACGCTCACCACCGGGCCGGTGCCTGTCTCCGTGCCTGTCCCGGCGTCCGTCTCCGTGCCCGTCTCCGCGCCTGTCCCGGTGCCGGTCGTCCCGTCCGTTCCGGTGCCGGTCGCTGCGCTCGGCTGTGTCATGGCCGGCTCCCTGCTGCGGTCGCTTGTGGGGTCGTCGGTGCGGACTTCTGCCCAACTTGGGCGAATTCGTGGTGAACTCCGGGTCACGAGTGGCCCGTTGCGGCAGGATGCGGTCATGGATGCCGTACGGGTCGCATTACTGCGCGAAGTGCTTGCCGGGACCGAATGGCTGGGTGCTACACGGCGGTTCGGGGGAACCCTGCGGGGGTCCGTGGTGTCGCACGGCGGCGGCCTGCTGCTGGTCGGTTCGGAGGCGTACGAGCCCTGGCACCTCGCGGCACACCTGGTGGACGAGGGGGCCTGGTCGGGCACGCCGGAGCTGTCGCCGACGCTGGTGCGGCACGGGGCGCGGGAGTCCGATCCGGCTCACCTGGCGGTGGGCCTCGGGCGGATCGCGGCGGCCCGCCGCGGGGAGACGCTGCTCGTGGTGACGCCGGAGGCGCCCGGGGACGCGCTGCTGGAGCGGGTGCACGACGCCCGGCGGGCCGGGGCGACGGTGCTGGCCCTGTCCCAGGGGGAGGGCGAGCTGCCGGCACTGGCCCACGAGTCGCTCGTGGTGCCGCCGGACCCCGAGCTCGACCTCGACACCGTGCAGCATCTGGTCAGCGCGGCGGCCGGGGAGAACGCGCTGCCCTCGCCCCGGGGCCGCCACCGCTTCCGCGACCGCCTGTCCCGCCTCGCGGACCAGCTCACGGCCCCGCCGACGTATCGGTGGTAGCGGGCGCGGTCTCCCGGTGCGCCCGACGGGTCCGCCGGGCCGGGCCCGTCCAGGCGTCCGCCGCCCCGGTCGGCCTCGACGCGCCGCCTCAGTCGTCCTCGGCGCCGGGAGTCCGGTCCGACTTGTCGTGCCACTTCGGGTCCGTCTCCCATTCGAGGTTCCGCTCCCGCGCGAGGTCCATCGCGTGTTCGGCCTCTCCACGGGTGGCGTACGGGCCGAAGCGGTCCTTGCCCGGGCAGTCGGGGCCCTCCTCGACCTTCTTGTGCTCCAGGCAGTAGAACCACTCGCCGGGCTTGCCGACCGTCCGCTTCTTGAACAGGGCCATCATCAGCTCCTTTCGCCAGAGACATGTTCCCCCATGCCCGCTGGTTAGACTCGCTGCCATGTCTGGCCAGTCGCTGCTCGTACCAGGGGAGCTTTCTCCCACCCGTCCCGTGCCGGGAAACATCAGGCGTCCCGAATACGTGGGGAAGCCCGCCCCCACGCCGTACACCGGACCGGAGGTGCAGACCCCCGAGACCATCGAGGCGATGCGTGTCGCCGGACGGATCGCCGCGCAGGCGATGGCCGAGGCCGCGAAGCTCATCGCGCCGGGCGTGACGACGGACGAGCTGGACCGGGTGGCGCACGCCTATATGTGCGACCACGGCGCCTACCCGTCGACCCTCGGTTACCGCGGCTTCCCGAAGTCCTTGTGCACCTCGGTCAACGAGGTCATCTGCCACGGCATCCCCGACTCCACGGTGCTGCGCGACGGCGACATCGTGAACCTCGACGTGACGGCGTACATCGGCGGTGTGCACGGCGACAACAACGCGACCTACCTGGTCGGCGACGTCGACGACCAGTCGAGGCTCCTCGTGGAGCGGACCCGGGAGTCGCTCGACCGCGCGATCAAGGCGGTCAGGCCGGGGCGCCAGATCAACATCATCGGGCGGGTCATCGAGTCGTACGCGAAGCGCTTCGGGTACGGGGTCGTCCGTGACTTCACCGGGCACGGGATCAACTCCTCGTTCCACTCCGGACTGATCGTCCCGCACTACGACAACCCGAACGCGACCACCGTCATGCAGCCCGGGATGACCTTCACCATCGAGCCCATGCTCACGCTCGGTACGCACGACTACGACATGTGGGACGACGGGTGGACCGTCGTGACGAAGGACCGCAAGCGCACGGCCCAGTTCGAGCACACCCTCGTCGTCACCGCGAGCGGCGCGGAGATCCTCACCCTGCCGTAGCCGCCAGGAGTTCCCGGAACCGCAGAACCCGCCCTGTCCACAGGGCGGGTTCTCGCATGTGGGCCCGGCCGCCGATCGGGGTACGGTTTTACCGACAGGACGTCGGGAAGACTCTTGACTTAGGTAAGCCTAACCATAGAGGATTCGACTGATCGCGCGACGGCTCGCGCCCCACCTCATCGGCTGCGGAGGCCCCATGAACGCGTCGGACACGTCGGACACGATGAGCACGCCGGACACCACGGACCCGGCGGGCACACCCTTCTCGACGCTCATCCGCAGCGCGTCGCACGAACAGCACACCGAGGCGGAGACCTCGACGTTCATGAGCGATCTGCTCGGCGGCCGGCTCGGTGTCGAGGCGTACACGCGCTACACCGAGCAGCTCTGGTTCGTGTACGAGGCGCTGGAGGCGGACGTCGAGCGGCTGGCCGCCGATCCGGTGGCCGGGCCGTTCCTGCGGCCCGAGCTGCCGCGCCGCGCCGCCCTGGAGCGCGACCTCGCCCACCTCCGGGGCCCGGACTGGGGCGACACTCTCACCGCGCTGCCCGCGACCCGCGCGTACGCCGAGCGGGTCACCGAGTGCGCCCGTGAGTGGCCGGGCGGCTATGTGGCCCACCACTACACGCGCTATCTGGGCGACCTCTCCGGCGGCCAGATCATCCGCGGCAAGGCGGAGCGGACCTGGGGCTTCAGCCGCAAGGGCGACGGGGTCCGCTTCTACGTCTTCGAGGACATCTCCAACCCGGCCGCGTTCAAGCGGAGTTACCGCGAACTGCTGGACGGGGTACGGGCCGACGATCTGGAGAAGCAGCGGATCGTGACGGAGTGCAAGCGGGCGTTCGCCCTGAACACCGGAGTGTTCAGGGCCCTCGGCGAGGAGTTTCCGCTGACCGCGTGAGGGGTCGCCCCGGGCGCGGGGTCAGCACCGGGCGCCGGCCGCCGGAGTGCTCCGGGGCCGTGCCCCCGGATTCCCCCGGGGGGAGGGGCCGGCCCGGTCCGTGCACCCGCGGGCCGGTGGGGGCTGGTCGCGCAGTTCCCGGCGCCCCTGAGGGGCGCGGACTCGGCGTTCCAAGCGAACCCTGCCCCGAGGAGCGCAGGGCCGGCGTTCCGTGCGAGCCCTGGCCTGAGGTGCGTGGGGCCGGCGTTCGGTGCGAGTTCTGCCCTGAGGTGCGTGGCCCGGCGTTCGACACGGACCCTGCCCTGACGAGCACGGGTCCGGCGCCGGTCGGTGCTGCTTCAGCGTTCCAGGCGGACGCGGCCGCCCATTTCGACCCAGTCGGCCGGCTGGGGTGCGGTGAGGATCTGGGAGCCGACGCCCTGGGTGATGTTGAGGGCCCGGCCGAGCTGCCGGGTCAGCAGCAGTGCCGCCGCCCCGGTGGCCTCGTCCTCCTCGATGCCGTCGTTGCGGCCGGGGAAGGCACGGGCCCGTACGCGGCCGGCGGCCTCGTCCTCCCAGGCCCAGGCGTAGATCCACTCCCCCGACGGCGGCACGGCCAGCGCCTCGACCTCGGCCGCGGTCCCGTGCCGCCGGAGCGTCCTCGGCGGCGCCCACTCGGCCCGCGCCTCGATCCAGCTGAACTCGCCGTCCAGCCGGACCCCCACCACACCGGCGGGCGTGACCAGTTCGGGCACGTCGAGCAGCCAGCCCACCCCGACGCACGGATGTCCGGCGAACGGCAGCCGCAGCGAAGGGGTGTAGATGTCGATGATCCCGCGCTCGGGGTCGTCGACGAACACGGTCTCGCTGAAGCCGAGCTTCGCGGCGAACTCCTGCCGTTCGGCGCGGGCCGGCATCACCGAGCCCTCGCGCACGACACCGAGCTCATTGCCATACCCGCCGCCTGGTCCGCAGAAGACCCGCAGCACGTCGTAGTCAGTCACTCCGGCATTCAAACATTCATCCGCCTCGTCGGTGACCCGCACAACCGGACCGCCCACCTCCGAACGCTCCCCGGTCATCGGGAACGGTGTCGGATGCGGGCGGTCCGGGGCGGTTCGGACCGGTCGGGAGACGTCCGGTCCGGTCCGGCGGATCAGGCGATCCGCCGCCTGCGCATCGCGACCACCACACCGGCGCCCGCGGCGACGGTCACCGCGGCCGCGGCTCCGAGCGCGCCGGCCGGGAGCTCCGACCCGGTGGAGGCCAGCGCGCCGCTGACACCGCCCGTCGTGGACCCGGTCGTCCCCGCGCCGCCCGTGGTGCCCGACGACGTACCGGAGCCGCCCGACCCGGAGCCGGAGCCGGAGTCCGAGCCGCCGTCCCCGCCGGGGAGCTGGGCGTCGTCGTTCAGCGCCACCGAGAGGCCGACCGGGTCGAGTTCGGCGCCCTCGGCGTAGAAGCCGCCGAACGCCTCGGCGCCGGCCTTGGTGAGCTTGGCGGTCACCCCGTCCAGGGTGATCACGTCGTCCGTCGCCGTCAGGTCGGCGGTGTTCGCGTTCAGGTCGGCGAGGACGACGTCGTCGGAGGTCTTGCCGAGGCTGTCGACGTCCGCGGTGAGTTTCCCGGAGCCGCCGTCGAGCTCCACACCGAGGTCGCTGAGGGTGAGGTCGAGGCCGTAACTGCCGTTCGCCTCGTGGCCCTTGAAGTTGACCGCGCCCTTGAAGGAGGCCGAGAGGGTGTCGGCGTCGGCGTCGGTGTCATAGGTGCCGGTGGCGTCCGGGAAGGTGAAGGCGCCGTTGCCGGCGGCCTGCGTCGCCCCGCCGGACGCGGTGATCTTCCCCTGGGCGGCACCGTCCACGACGTACGTACGGAAGGACTGCTTCACGCCCCAGCCGAGGGTGCCGTCCGCTATCTCTCCCTGCGCGGCTGCGCCGGTCTCGGAGGCCGAGACGCTCGGGCTCGCGCTCCCCGAGGCCGGGCCGGAGGGCGACGCGGACGGCGAGGCGGATTCCGAGGGTGAGCCGGACGCGGACGTGGACGACGTCGGCTCCGGGGACGGGGAACCCGTCGCGGTCGGGGTCGCGGTCGGCGACGGCGTCTGGGTCGCGGCCGGCTTCTGCGTCACGGTGAGGGGGTCGCCCGCCGCGCCCTCGTAGCCCGCGCTGCCGAGGACGGTCGCCGCCTCCTTCGTCAGCTTGGTCTCCATGTCCGTCATCGTGCGGGTCACGGTGACATCGGCGAGCGGGACGTCGTTCCGCGTCGTGCCGCCGCTCGTCACATCGGCGGTGATCTCGGCCGCCGCGCTGTCGAATCTCACGTCCGACAGGGTGAGTTCGAAGCCGTGCAGCGTGGAGGCGATCTTCAGACTGCCCGCGAAGCCGAGCCGTACGGCGTGGGTGCCGGAGTCGTACGTCCCGCTGCCGTCGGCGAAGGTGAACGCGCCGTTGCCGGCCGCCTGCGTCGCCCCGCCGGCCGGGGTGAAGGTACCGGCCGCCATCCCGGTCACGTACGAGCGGTAGGACTGCTTGATGCCCCAGGTCAACTCGTAGTCCTTGAGGGGTGCTTCGGCGGCCGAGGCGCTGGTCACGGCGAGGGCGCCGGCCCCCAGGGCGACCGCGACGGCGGCGGCGAGTGCGAGAGGGCGGCGGCGAAGTGCGGCCATGGCAGGAGGTCTCCTCGGGGGTTCGGGGTAGGTCGGGTTGAGGGGTTCGGGGGTAAGTCGGTTCTGGGCGTGAGGGGTTGAGGGGTTGAGGGCCGTCGGGTCAGCCGGTGCGGGTACGGCGCCTGCGGACGAACCCGAAGGCGGCCGCGGCCGCGAGCAGCGCCCCGACGGCGAGGCCGACCGGCAGGAGGGACCCGCCGACGGGGCCGCCGCTCGCGGTGTTCTCGGTGCGGGGCGCGGCGGCGTCCTTCGCACCGGGTGCGGGCGACGCGCTCGGCGCGGGCGAGGGGGACACGGGCTCGCCGAGGTCGGGCAGGGCCGGGAGCCGGGCGTCGTCCGTCAGGGCGATGGAGAGGGTCACGGGGTCCATCCGCGTGCCGGCTCGATACATCCCGCCGAACGCCTTGGCACCGCGCGCGGTCAATTCACTCGGAACTTCCGCGAGTTGGAGCAGTCCGTCCTTGGGCGTCAGACTCTTGGCCGCGAAGGTGACGAGCGGGACCTTCTTCCCGGTGAGGTCCGCGCTCGTCACGTCGGCGTAGAGCGTTCCCCTGCCGTCGGCGACGGTGACCCGCAGTCCGCCGAGCCGGAGGTCGAGCCCATGGCGGCCGGTGAAGCGCAGGGTTCCGTCGAAGCCGGCCTTCAGGACGTGCTTCTTCCTGTCGTACGTGCCCTCGCCCGCGGGGAAGCGGAACAGCGCGCCGCCGTCCCGGGCTCCGGAGGCCGGCGTCCACCTGCCGTCGGCGACGGGCCCGGTGACGTACTCGCGGAAGGTGCGGCGCACACCCCAGTCGACGGCTCCGTCCTCGATCGCGCCCGCCGCCTTCCCGGTCTTCTTCGCCGGGGACGTGGAGGGCGCGGCGGTGGGTGTGGCCGACGGCCGGGCCGGGGCCGGCACGTCCGCCTCCAGGCTCACCGGGTCGAGCGCCGTGCCCGCCGTGTAGTAGCCGGCGAAGGACCGGGCGCCCTGTGAAGTGAGCGTGGCAGGAAGGTTGTTGAGCTGTACCGCCGTGCCGCCGCCCTTCATGTCGATACCGCCGAGGGAGAGGGTGGCGAAGGGCACCGCTGTGGACGTCGTGACCGTCCCGGTGCCCTTCGCCTTGCTGGTGATGTCGACGTAGAGGGTGCCGCCCCCGCCGGCGATGCGGACGGTGGGGCGGCTGATCGTGAGGTCGAGTTCGTAGCCGCCGCTCTTGCGGTGTCCGACGAAGCGGACTCCGCCGGAGTAGGCGGCGGTGAAGGCGCCCGTGCCGCCGTCGTAGGAGCCGGTGGCGGAGTGGAAGCGGAACCGGCTCGCACCGACCGTGGCCGCTCCCCCGGTGAGGGAGTAACTCCCCTTCGCGATGGGCCCGGTGACATAGCTCTGGAAGGACGACTTGATGCCCCAGTCGAGCCGTCCGCCCCGCACCGTGCGGCTCGTCGCGTGTGCGGCCGTGGCGGTGAGCAGGGCTACCAGCACGGCCACGCAGACCACGGCGGCCCCCAGGGCCCTCGAACGCGCGGTCATGGGTGTCCTCCGGATTCCGGGGTCCGGTGAACCCCTGGCGACTTAGGTAAGGCTAACCTAAACTATCGACCGGACGTGCTGGAAGAGGACCGAGAGGAACAACGGGACAGTGCAACGCTTGCGCACACGACTGGCGGGGGCGCTGCTGTCGGCGCTCGCCCTCACCCTCGCCCTGACCGGATGCGGGGGCTCCGACAGCTCCGCTCCGGCGGCGGCGACCGGAGCGGCCGGGACGAACGGACCGGACGGCGCCGACCGCGTCGAACCCCTGGCGTCCCCCGGAACGCCCCGACTCCCCGTCACGGTCCGGTCGTTCGGCGGAAAGAGGACCACCGTCGAGAAGGCCGACCGGATCGTTCCGCTGTCCGGCAGCCTCAGCGAGATCGTCTTCACGCTCGGGCTCGGCGACCGGGTCGTGGCCCGCGACATCACGGCGACCTTCGAACAGGCGAGGAAACTGCCCGTCGTCACCCGCAACCACGACGTCTCCGCCGAGAGCGTGCTCTCCCTCCACCCCGACCTCGTCCTCGCCGAGTCGACGACCGGGCCGGACGAGGCCATGCAACAGCTCCGCGACGCGGGCGTCCCCGTCCTCGTCGTCGCCCCGGCGCGCGGCCTCGCCGACGTGGGCACGCGCATCAGGGCGGTGGCCGGCTCCCTCGGCGTACCGGCGGCGGGACAACGGCTGGCCGAGCGGTCGCAGGACCGGATCGCCGCCGTGCACAAGGCGGTTCCGGCCCACGCGGACCACCCGCGCGTCGCCTTCCTCTACCTCCGCGGCTCCGCCTCCGTCTATCTCATCGGCGGCCGCGGCTCGGGCGCGGCCTCTCTCTTGGAGGCGGCGGGGGCGGTCGACGCCGGTGCCGAGTCGGGTCTGGACAAGGACTTCACCGCCATCACCACCGAGGCGCTCGTCCGGGCCGCGCCCGACGCGATCCTCGTGATGTCCAAGGGACTCGCGTCCGTCGGCGGAACCGACGGGCTCGTCAGGATCCCCGGGGTGGCGCAGACTCCGGCCGGCGCGAACCGCCGGGTGGTGTCCATCGAGGACGGGGTGCTCCTCAACTACGGGCCGCGCACGGACCAGGTACTGAAGTCGCTGGTACGGCAGTTGTACGGGGAGGCCCGATGACCGCCCTCGACCACCCGGCACCCGGGGCGCCCGCCGAACCGGACACCGAACCGGTCGCGGGACCCGGCACCGAACCCGTCACCGAACCTGTCACCGAACCTGTCACCGACGGGTCGCCCGCCGCTCCCGTACGCGGCCGGGTACGCGGCGCCCCCTGGTTCCTGACCGCCGGACTGCTCGCCGCCCTGCTCGTCCTGGTCCCCGTGGCCGCCGGGCTCGGCGCGTACCCGATCCCGACCGGGGACGTGCTCGCCTCCGTCGCGCACCGCGCCGGTCTCGGGGGCACCGCGCTGGACCGGGTCCCGGAGTCGGTCCTGTGGGACGTGCGCTTCCCGCGGATCGTGCTCGCGCTGCTCATCGGTGGCTCGCTGGGCTGCGCGGGCGCCCTCATGCAGGGCGTGTTCGGCAATCCGCTGGCCGAACCCGGGGTCATCGGCGTCTCGTCGGGCGCGGCGGTCGGCGCGGTCGCCGCCATCGCGCTCGGCCTCGACTTCCTCGGCACCTTCACCGTCCCGGCCGTCGCGTTCGTCACGGGCCTGGCCGCCGTCCTGCTCGTCTATGCGATGTCCCGCTCCGGCGGACGCACCGAGGTCGTCACGCTGATCCTCACCGGGATCGCACTGAACGCCTTCACCGGCGCCCTGATCGGACTGTTCCTGTTCTTCGCGGACTCCGCCGCCATCAGCCAGATCACCTTCTGGCAGCTCGGATCGCTGGCCCAGGCGACCTGGCCGAAGGTCCTCGCGGTGCTGCCCTGCGCCGCGATCGGCCTGACGCTGGCACCGCTGTACGCCCGCCGGCTCGATCTGCTGTCCCTCGGCGAACGGCCGGCCCGGCACCTGGGCGTCGACGTCGAACGGCTGCGGCTCGTCCTCGTACTGGTCATCGCGCTGCTCACCGCGGCGGCCGTCAGCGTGTCCGGGATCATCGGGTTCGTCGGTCTCGTCGTACCGCATCTGCTGCGCATGGCGGCCGGGCCCGGACACCGCTTCCTGATCCCGGGCAGCGCCCTCGGCGGCGCCGCCGTCCTGCTCGCGGCCGACCTCGCTGCCCGGACCGTCGCGCAGCCGGCCGAACTCCCCCTGGGCGTCCTCACCGCGCTGCTGGGCAGCCCGTTCTTCCTCTGGCTGCTGCGCAGGACCCGCCGTAAGCAAGGAGGCTGGGCATGAGACCCACCCATGGCAACGACACCAGGCGCCTGCGGCTCCCGCGCGCGGTGCGGCCCCTGCCGCCGTCCGCGCCCGCCCCCGGCGACGTCCTCGCCGAGACCGAGGGCCTGCGGGTCCGGCTCGGCGGCCGGGAGGTGCTGCGCGGTGTCGACGTCACCGCCCGCGCGGGCGAGGTGCTCGCGCTGGTCGGGCCCAACGGGGCCGGAAAGTCGACCCTTCTGGCCGCGCTGGCGGCCGATCTGCCCGCGGCGGAAGGGGTCGTACGAGTCCACGGGCGACCCGTACGGGACTGGTCCCCCGCCGAACTCGCCCTGCGGCGGGCGGTACTTCCCCAGTCGGCGACGCTCTCCTTCCCGTTCACCGTGGAGGAGGTCGTCCGGATGGGCCGGGCACCCTGGGCCCACACCGGGCGGGACGACGACACGGCGGTCGGCGCGGCCATGGCGGCCACCGAGGTCACCGCCTTCGCGGCACGCCCGTTCGGCGCGCTCAGCGGCGGGGAGCGTGCACGGGTGGCGCTCGCCCGCGTGCTCGCGCAGCGCGCGCCGCTGCTGCTGCTCGACGAGCCGACCGCCGCACTCGACCTGCGGCACCAGGAGTTGGTGCTGCGGGTGTGCCGGGAGAGGGCGCGCGCCGGTGACGCGGTGGTCGTGGTGCTGCACGATCTGGGGCTGGCGGCGGCCTACGCGCACCGGGTCGCGATTCTGTGCGCCGGTCGTGTCGCGGCCCATGGCCGGCCGGTGGAGGTCTTCACCGACGGGCTGTTGACGGATGTCTACCGTCAGCCGGTCGAGGTGTTCCCGCACCCCAGGACCGGCGCCGCGCTCATCACCCCGAAACGCGACGAACCACTCCGCTTGACCTTTCCTTGACGTTCCCATGGGGTCCGTTTTGAGTCACCGTGATCAAGCCGTTCCTGTACGGCTTCCGTGAGAGGTGAATCACCGCACGGGTGGGTATCACTCAGGCAAGCCTCAGATAAGTTAGGCCAGCCTCACCATGCCGAACGGGCCCCGCCGTGCGGCTTGTCCGACTTCTCTTGGAGCCTGCATGCGAGCCGTTCGACTGTCCGTTGTCACCGCTGCCGCCACCGCGGCCGCTCTGGCCGCCGTCACGGGTTGCACCCAGAAGAGCGACGCGAAGAACGGCGACGCGATCCAGGTGACGGCCGCGGACTCGAAGTGCGAGACCTCCAGCAAGACCGTGCCGGCCGGCCGGGTCACCCTGAAGATCGAGAACAAGGGGTCCCAGGCCACCGAGGTCGAGATCGTCTTCCCCGACGACCGGATCGTCTCGGAGAAGGAGAACATCGGCCCGGGCACCAAGTACACGCTCACCGCCGAGGTGAAGGCCGGCTCGTACGAGATCGCCTGCCGCCCGGGGATGAAGGGCCACGGCGTCCGCCAGAAGCTCACCGTGACCGGCGGCAAGGTCGCCAAGCGCGACCCGCGCCTGGACAAGGCGGTCGCCTCCTACCGCGAGTGGGCCCAGTCGGAGGCCGACACCACGATCCCGAAGGTGAAGACGTTCGCCGACGCGATCAAGGCCGGCGACCTCGAGGCCGCCAAGAAGGCCTACGCCCCCTCGCGCGTCGGCTGGGAGAGCACCGAGCCGATCGCCGAGTCCTTCGGCGACATCGACCCCAAGACCGACACCCGCGCCGACGGCCTGGAGAAGGGCCAGAAGTGGACCGGCTGGCACGCGCTGGAGAAGGCCCTGTGGGAGGACAAGAAGATCGGTGACGAGCAGAAGGCCCTCGCCGACCAGCTCGTCACGGACCTGACCGACTGGCAGAAGCGCGTCGGCAAGGCCGAGATCACCCCGACCTCCATGGCCAACGGCGCCAAGGAGCTGCTCGACGAGGTCGCCACCGGCAAGGTCACCGGCGAGGAGGACCGCTACTCGCACACCGACCTCAGCGACTTCAAGGGCAACGTCGACGGCGCGCAGAAGGCGTACGAGCTGCTCAAGCCGGTCGCCTCGGAGAACGACGCGGCGCTGACCGCGGAGCTCGACAAGCAGTTCGCCGCGCTGAACAAGCTGCTCGACACGTTCCGGACGGACAAGACCTCGGACGGCTTCGTCTCGTACGACACCGTCGGCAAGGCCGACCGCAAGCAGCTCTCGGACGCGGTCAACGCGCTCGCCGAGCCCCTGTCCAAGCTCGCCGCCGCCGTCGTGAAGTAGGAGAACAACGCCATGACGGACACCCCGGACAGCACGAGCAGCACCGACGTCGCCGAGCCCGCCGGCTCCGCGCCGACCCGGCGTTCCCTGATCGGCTGGGGCGGTGCCGAGCGCGAGGCCGGCACCGCCCCAGC
>NZ_JBSFZS010000095.1:0-31374 GCF_053600395.1 Streptomyces sp. NPDC005070
GTCGAAGCGACCGGCGAGACAGGCGAGACGGGCTACCCGCGCTACGCGGGCGAGGGCATCGTGGCCGACATCGACCCCCGCACGCGCACGGTCGAAGCGGTTCTCGTCGACGGATCGGAACTGGACTACGGACTCAACGCCATCGTCTCCCCCTGAACCCGGCAGCCGGTCGCCTGGACCGACGCGAGAGCGGCCGCGGCGATGAATTCGGGGCCCCCGGCCAGTCCTTGTCAGGAAGAGGAAGGGAGTTCCCTCATGCCCACACAGGAACCCGCGAACCCGCCCACAGCCGAGCTCGACGCCCGCTAGAGATCTGTGTCCGCATTTTGGCGCACCGCGGGAACACGCACCTGTACTCACCGGGCACCGAACTGGTTCAGCGGTGACGACGGGTGCGACCAGGGCGGCCAAGGCGGTCGTGCCCGCCAGGCCAACCAGCAGTGGCTGCACCCAGTCCGGATGGCGCCGGGCCAGGTAGACGAGGACTCCGACTAGGACGACCAGTAGCACGACGAGTTGGGCGAGCGAGGACATGGAGTGAATTCCCCTTTCGGCCGGTGGCGGCGGCGTGCTGGTGAGCCCGCACGATGGTGGAGTCGATCTGCACGAGCCAGTCGATGTCGCCGACCGCGTCGGCGTGGGCCTGGATCTGCTGGAGAGCTCGGGTGAACACGCCGTCCAGGGCGTAGCGGCGGAAGCGGGTATAGACCGTCTTCCACGGTCCGTAACGTTCCGGCAGGTCGCGCCAGGAGACCCCGGTCCGGATCTTGTACACCATCCCGTTGACGACCTGCCGATCCTCCACACGCGGACGGCCTGTCGCGGCCCGCGGTATGAGCGGAGCGAGTAACTCCCACTCCAGATCGGTGAGTTCATGGCGACGTATCACCCCACCATGATCCACCACCCGATGATCTTTCAAGACGGACCCTAGTACGACGCCGAAGCGGCTCGCACTGAGTCGGACCGCGGGACATCGACAAAATTCGCTGACCTGCGGAAACACTGCCCGTAGCAGGTGGACTCCCCGGACTGAGAGGTGACGGCTCCCAGTGAACTTCCCTACGTCGGTGTGGGCGGTTCCCGCAGCTTCCCAGGCAGGGAACCTGCGGGAACCGCCCTCTGACTCGGGCACCCGCCGCAGACCCTGATCATCTGACTGTCGGCCTCGAGGGCCCGTCCGGGCGGCAGACTGCCCCGAACGGCGGCGCCACCGATGATGCAGCATTGCGATCATGAAATCGTCGTGAGCCACTCATTACATGATCAGACATGCGATGCGTACACTCTGCGCCGCCACCCTCGCGGCCGCTCCCCTCGCCCTGACCACAACGCCTGCACAAGCCCTGACGTCATGTACGGTCAACGGCCGCCCCGTGTCCGGTACGACCGTCAGCGGTACCGCCGGCTCCGACCACATCAGCTGCGGCGCCCTCGCCTTGGGCGACAGCGTCAACGGCTTGGGCGGCAGCGACTACATCGTCATCAACGGCATCGTTGCCGGCACCGTCGACGGCGGCGCCGGCGGCGACTCCATCACGGCCAACGCCGGTACCACGACGACCGGCAAGATCCTCGGCGGAGCTGACGGCGACTTCATCTCCGTCGGCCCGAACGCCGGCACCGTCGACGGCGGACTCGGATCGGACTACTGCCGCGTCGCTTCTGGTAACCCCCCCATCAACTGCTGACCAGGAGGGGCTCGTCAAGCCAGCCAACTGCGACGCTCGGAGCGGCCGGCGAGCGTCACAACACGCGGCGGCCACCCGGCCCGCTGCCCCCGCTCGGCGCAGTCCGTCACCTCCGGAGCCGCATTTCGTCGTTCCCCCACCGCAGTTGGCAGGTGCACCTGTAGCCCAACACGACGCACCGCCCAACTGTCGACGCTCACCGGCCCTCCGCATCCTTGGCCAGCGGGGAACTTCCAGGTGGCCCAGGTGCAGTCCGCACCCGCCTCCCTCACGTTGGCACTCGCCGGGCGTGCGGCGGCGGATCCGGGACCGGCAGATACCCGCTGGCCGTGGCGCCGGACCCACCACCACAGGCCCCCGGACACACCCCGCACGGGGGCGGGCAAAGCGCGTCCGAACGGCATTCACCGTAGAGGCGGCCGCCCCGACCACGGCACCCCGATTAGCCACATCACTTTCCGGTACCCCCCGACCACCACCCGCCGAACCCTGGCCACATCCCCCACCACCACAGGTCACAGCCCTGCCGGGGCGGTGAGGGATCGGGCAAAGAATCCTGTACGACGGGCGGTGAGCTTGCGGAGCCGACAGGTCTTGCGGGTAGGAAAAACGAGCCGCGACAGTCGTCAACACTATGACGTGCGGAGACAGGGATCGGTCGGCCCTGGATCACGGGCCGGGCTGAGTTTGGTCAGGAAGGTACGCAGGTAAGTGGTGTGGGCCTTGAGTAGTTTGACGGCTCAATCAGTACCGCCGGGGAGGAACGGCAGCACGATCAGGGCAGGGACAGCTGCAGCCAGGGCGACGAGAACGGCGGGGGTGCACAGCTACCTCGTCCCGCTTGGGCCGACAGTCTGTAGCCCGGAGGCAACCTCACTGAGCGCGCGCGGAGCCCGGCAATCACACATGGCTTCGGGTTGCGGCCAGAGCCCCGAGCTGCGGCAGGTTCACTCCACGATCCGGTCGAAGAAAGGGACACCGGCGGCGGTCGCACCTACGCCAGCTGTGACGGCCACGGGCCAAGGGTTTGTGGCAAGGATGGCGAGGAAGCCGGCGCCGATGCCAGTGAGGACGGCCAGGAGGAAAATCATGGCGGAGCGCTGGTTGAGCAGCGGCCTGTTCTCGCCGCTCTGGCGGGAGTTGTCGCTGGCCATCGGGGTTCTCCTCGCGGGTCGGGACCGTGGTCCAAGGTGTTGTGGAACGAGCGGGCTGCTGCGGGCCCGGACAGTTCGTGGGCGTGCTGGGAGTGCGGCGGTAGCACGGATTGGCCTGGTTGTACCGCGTGCAGGGCTCGTGGTGGTGGCGGTGGCCGTTTGTGCCGCGTCTGTCTCTTAGATGGCCTGGTCGAGGATCGTGGTCAGGTCGTTGTCCTCCAGCGGCACGAGGCCGGCGCCACGCGCGTACTCCCGGCGTGCGGTTTCCAGCAGTCGGCGCCAGGAGGTCACCGACGGGCGGCGACGCAGCAGCGCCCGTCGCTCGCGTTCCGTCATGCCGCCCCAGACACCGAACTCGACGCGGTTGTCGAGGGCGTCGGCCAGGCATTCGGTCCGCACCGGGCAGCCGGTGCAGACGGCCTTGGCACGGTTCTGGGCGGCGCCTTGCACGAAGAGCTCGTCCGGGTCGGTGGTGCGGCAGGCAGCCTGTGCGGGCCAGTCGGTCACCCAGCCGGAGGGCACGGCCAGCTGTTGCCCGCCTGCGTCACTGACGGTCTCGGCCTGGGCGGTGTCACGGACGTCGTCGATCCGTTTGCGGTTGACCGCTTCGCCGATGACCTCGTCCTCCAGCCGGGCGCGGGGTCGTAGTCGGCGTACTCGTCCTTCAGGGCAGCACGGGCTGCCTGTGCCAGCTCGTCGATGTTCATGCGTGCTGCTCCGTTCCGGTACCAGCGGGGCGGTAGTTGTCCAGGTGTTCTGCCAGCCGTTGCCATCCGGCGGACAGGTGTGAGGAGACCGTGGAGCGCGTGATGCCGAGATAGAAGCCGACCTGTGTGGGAGACAGGTCCAGGAAGAGGTGCAGGCGCAGGCAGTCGCCCTGCTGGGGCGGTAACAGTTCCAGCGCTTTTTCCACGTCCAGGCGGCAGATCAGTTCGCTGATGCGCCCGTCGGCGAACGGTTCGCCGACGGCGGGCAGCGGCAGCGTTCTGGGCCTGCGGTCCGCAGCCCGGAAATGGTCCGCCAGGGTGTCGCGCAGGACCTTGAAGCCGAACGCCGCCCGGTTGTCCGCCGCCAGAAACGCCTTTTCTGCTCGGTGCAGTTGCAGGAACGTCCGGCTGACCACGTCCTCGGCCTCGTCGCGGGTCACGCCGCGACTGCGTACGTACTTGAGGAACACCACCCGGTGAAGGTCGTGGAAATCGGTCAGTGCCTGCGGGACGATCCCTGTCTCGTCTCCGGTGCCGAGCGCGGGAACGACCGTCAGTGCCCACGGGCAGCCTCGACAGTCCGGCTCAGGGTCCGTACGACGACAGACCGGCTGGCTGCAGACGGGGCCAGAGGTGATGGT
Source organism: Streptomyces sp. NPDC005070 (assembly GCF_053600395.1). Lineage (NCBI taxonomy): Bacteria > Bacillati > Actinomycetota > Actinomycetes > Kitasatosporales > Streptomycetaceae > Streptomyces > Streptomyces sp. NPDC005070. The sequence goes on from NZ_JBSFZS010000095.1 coordinate 4,194, forward strand.
CATTCCGCTCCCCGCCTCCCGGTCTCCGTCCGTGAACGCCGGTATCGCATTCGACCCCTCCCCCAACTGCTCGCCGCGTACCGCTCTACACCACGGATGCCGCCCGCCGCCCGCAATGCGTCCAGTGGCCCGTCAAGATTTTTCCCACGCGCTGGGAATGCTCCCCGGATCGCTGCGGACCGGCCCTTCTACTCCGGGAAGCACAAGAAGCACGGGATGAACGTGCAGGTCCTGGCCGATCCCTCCGGCCGGCTCCTGTGGGCCTCACCGGCTCTGCCCGGTGCCGTCCACGACGTCCGGGCCGCGCGTGACCACGGCATCATCGACGCCCTCGCCCAAGCCAGCAAGACGTGTTGGGCGGACAAAGGCTATCGAGGCGCCGGTGGCTTGCTTCGTATCCCTCACTGGGGCCGCTGGGAGAACCTTTCCCCAGGCCAGAAGGCCGTCAATCGGTCCCACGCAAAGATCCGGGCCTTGGTCGAGCAGGCCGTCGCCACCCTCAAGTCCTGGCGGCTCCTCCGTAAGCTCCACTGCTCGACCACCCGCATCACGAGCCTCGTCCAGGCAGTCCTCACCCTGCATCTGGCCAGTTTCAGAGTGAAGATGGAAAAGGCTCAGTGTCGCCGCTGGGCGCTCCGCCTCGTTTACCGCAGCACCCGGACGAACGGGTCGCCGAGTACTTCGGCGTCAGCCTCGCATTCGCCCAATGGTGCTTGGTCGCAACAGGTGCTCGCATCCGAGCCGCGGCCCGCCGCACAGCCTGACGATGGCGAGTGCGGCAACTCCCGCACGACTGGCTATGCGGAAGGTCGCGAGGATCACTGCGGGGCGTTCTCCGCTCGGATCATTCTTCGCAGGCTGGTCCGGGCTGCGGCCAGGTCAGCTTCCAGTTCTGCGACGCGGGCGTGCAGGCTGTGGTTGTCCTCGCTTGCGTGCTGGAGCCGGTCTGAACCGTTCCGGGTTCGATCGATTGGCCCCACCGGCAGGCGCCAGGCGCGGTGCCGGACTTGTGCACCAGCCCGTTCCGGCGTCATGGCCAAGGACGGGCTGGAGTTCACGTGAGCGGGGCTGCCTTCGCGTCCCAGTCGATGTGGTGGTCGAACTGCCAGGCCATCTTCTCCGGCTTGATCAGCTTCATCGTCGCCGGCATCACGAGGTCGCGCAGTACGCGGCCGACCGGGCCCGCGGTCTTGTTGCTGTTCGTGCGGGCGCCGACCTTGATGATGCGTTCGACGCGAGGGCGGCGCAGTTGTTCGTACGCCGCGAAAGCCTGGTGGTAGGGCAGGTCCCTGAGGCAGCGCGCCAGTTCGACGGCGCTTTCGACGGCGATGGAGGCACCCTGCCCGGAGCTGGACGAGGCGGCATGGGCAGCGTCGCCGATCAGGGTCGTGCGGCCGCGGGTCCAGGTCGCGACTCTCGGCATGTTCTCCATCGGGCCGGTGATGAGGAGCTGGCCGACGTCGGTACGGCTGATCATCTCGAGGGCCGGGGTGCGGTCGCCGGCGAAGGCGGTCAGCAGGATGCGCATCCACTCCTTCGCGCCGATCGCCTGGGCCTCGGCGACTGTCATCGGGACGCGATGGGGCAGGTTCGCGAACCACACCGCCGAGGAGTCGTCGAAGACCTGGTAGCCGAAGAACGCGCGCTTGCCGAAGCACATGTACATGACGCCGTCGGTGGAGGGCATCTCTGACTGGTGCATCCGTGCTCCGAAGCAGACCAGGCCGGCGTAGTTCGGCTGTGGTGCAGCCGGGTCGATCAGGGAGCGGACCGTGGAGCGGATGCCGTCGGCGCCGATGAGGATGTCGGCGCTTGCCTGCGTACCGTCCGCGAAGTGCGCCGTGATGCCGGAGGCGGTGTCCGTCGTGCCGGTCAGCCGCTTGCCGTGATGGATGGGGACGGAACGGCGTTCCGCCTCGTCGTAGATCGCCCGGTAGAGGTCGGCACGCCAGACGAACTGCATGGACGGGAGGCGGGAGGGCGGGGCGAACTGCGCCAGGTGCTTACCCGTCCAGCTCCGTAGGCCCATGGCGGTGACCGGTGTGCCGATGGCGCGGACGATGTCGCCCGCGCCGATCGCGTCGAGGGCGTTCTGACCGTTCGGGGCGATGGTCATGCCGCCTCCGACCCCGTCGGCCGTGGAGTCGTACGCCTCGTGGACGGCGGCCTCGATACCTGCCTGGCGCAGGGCCATCGCGGCGACCGGGCCCGCGATACCGCCGCCGATGACGAGCGCAGTGCGGACTTTGCCGATGCGGGTCATGACTGGTGCCCCCTCGCGGGGTCGTCGATCGTCGGTACGCCGCCGCTCTTGTGGGCGTGACGTACATCCTGGACGTACGCACGGGAGAACATCGCGGACAGGATCGCGATGCCACCGCGATGGATGCGGATCTCGCTGTTCGTCGCAGAGCCGGACAGGCGGACGCGGCGGCCGGCCACCGCGTCGAGGGTGGATGGGGACCGGGAGTCCTTGATCTTGCCGCGGGCGGTCCACCTCAGGTTCCAGTGGTCGATGGCGGTGTCGTCGTCGACGAGGAGTTTGACCATGGCCCGGTCCATGTCGAGATGGATCTCGATGTCGTCAGGAAGGTCGGGGGAACGGAGGTCGAGGACGGCGGCGCCGTTGCGGGCCTTGATCTCGAAGTGGCCGGCCTCGGTCCAGTTGCCGAGGTGCTTGACGAGGTCGTGGTCGGAGTGGATGCGCTCGGTGAGGGACATCTCGGTGGTTCCTTTCGGGGCGGTGTCGCGTTGACGATTCGATAGTCGCACCGAGACTAGTCTCTCGTCAACTAGTTGTTCTGGGGCTAAAATCGAGTCCATGACCCCATCTGCTCCCCGCAGCTCCCCCCTCGCCCTGACCGTCCTGGCCCTGCTGCACTACAAGCCACTGCACCCGTACGGCATCCAGCGGCTGGTCAAGGACTGGGGCAAGGAGCAGGTCGTCAACGTCAGGCAGCGTGCGAGCCTCTACCGCACGATCGAGCGGCTCAATGGCGAGGGGCTGATCGCGGTCCGCGAGACCGGGCGCGATCAGCAGTACCCCGAGCGGACCGTGTACGAAGTCACCGACGCGGGGCGTGAGACCGCCCGCGCCTGGCTGGAGGAGATGCTCGCCGAACCCAAGCAGGAGTTCCCGGAGTTCCCGGCCGCCCTGTCGAACCTGCTGCTGCTCACTTCGCAGGACATGGGAGACGTACTTGAGCAGCGGGCCGGCGCCCTCGCAAAGAAGCTCGACGGACTGGAATCGGCCCTGGCCGCAGAGGCGGATCAGGGGCTGCCGCGCATCACCCGCCTGGAGACCGAGTACCTGCGGGCCGTGACGGCCGCGGAGCTGGAGTGGGTGCGCGCGGTGGTCGAAGACCTGCGAGCCGGCAGGCTCTCGTGGTCGAAGGAGCAGCTGGACGCCCTCGCGGCGGGGCCGGTACAGAAGTGAGCCCGCCCCCGACGCGTCCAGAGACCGCATGAAGCGTTGCATTCTCGCGGGGTCGAACCCCAGCCGTTCATCTCACTTCTGTGTCCTTTGGGCCGGGCAAGGGACATCGCCTGTGAGGAAAGGCCACTGAAAATGCGAACCTACAGTCGAGGAAAGTCCGGACTTGGTCCAGCGGACTTTCCACTACCGGGTCCTTCTCGTCGGTGTGCTCCTCGAACGCTCTCCGCGCGAGCAACGCGAAGCGGTACCGCCCGGTCTCGCCGCACTGGGGGCACTCGAGCTTGTACTTGTCGTGGCTGGCACTCTCATCCTCGGTGATCTTCGGCTGCAGGCCGTTCACCGCCGGTCCTGGTGCAACCCGTTTGCGCGGTCGTGGGCTCACGGGCTCACCACCTGGTGTGCGTAGTTGATGGCATTCGCATTCTTCCTGTGCGAGGAATCTGTGCCTGACAGCCTCGAAGATGCGGGCAACCCGCACTCTGCTGAGGCACGGGCAAGGTCCTCAGTGGGCTTGCCGGGCACCGGCTGCAGGGTATTACCGGCTTCTGCCCGGTGCGGCTTGGCACTGGATTCCAGCTGCTGGGTGAGGGTTATCGGCAGGTCGTCGGCGTGCCGCATGGCCCATGCCTCCATGCGCGGCAGCCGCGTTGCGAGCGTCCTGCCTGCCCCGCCGGCCAGTGAGAGCTGCTTTGAGACGAGCGGCGTGGGCCGCTCTATCATCCCGGTTGAGGCCACCAGGGTGGAGGTCAGCCAGATACAGCACGCGCCGCGCTTCGACCGTGGGACGCAGATGGGTGTCGAAGCCGTTGCCAGCGCAATGGTATCCAGCCTGACGAAGCAGGCGGACCCGGTCGGCTGCAATGACGCGGCCCGGAGCGCCAGCACGGTTGATCAGGCGTGCGCTGCCCGTACTGTCGAGCTAGTGCTCTGACCGGGAAGGTTCGCCGTGTTGGCGGGTCACTCCTGCTCGGTTGCGGCGGCGAGGTGACGGCGGCAGAGGTCGGCGGCCGTGAGGTGGGGCTCGTGCAGCGCTTCGCTGTAGAGGCGCATCCCACGAGCCGCCCGGTCCAGGTGCTGCCAGAAGGAGAGCGGCAGGTCGAGGTCGTCTCCGAGATCGATCAGGCAGTCGAAGGCAAGTCCCAGCTCGTTGTCCTGCAGGAACTCCAGCGTCGCTGAGAGGTCGATGTCCGGCAGGCCTGTCAGGTGTTCCCTGGCGGCGTCGAGGTGGCCACGGGTGCGGTTCCAGCTGGCCTGAAGCGCCTCACGATCAACGGTCATGGCGTCAGTGTCGTTGGTGCCGCTCGGAGGGTCACGCGACTTTCGCCGGCCGTCCTCCCCAGCGGATGCCCTTCTCGCTGCGAATATGGGCGCGTTCACGTCGTTGGGCGTCGAGGATGTCGGGGTGTCGTGCGTTCTTGTTGCGCCAGCGCAGGTAGGCGTGCAGAGCCCTGGTCTGGACGGTGTGGTTGCGGTGGTTCGAGTTGGCGAACCCACGTGGTGCCGTAGAACTGCGTCAACAGGGCCTCCTGGACAGCTTGTTGGAGTAGACACCCCTTGAGCTACCAGGAGGCCCTGCTTTCACGCGCGGCGGCCGCCGCACTCACCCGATCGAGACTCCCGTTCGATCGACAGCCTTCAAGATCGGTACGGGCAACAACCACTTACGTGTCGGGATGCTCCGGCAGGGCGAGCCAGTCCGACCAGGAGATCTCGCGGCCGAGGAAGCGCGGCTGCTCGAACGGCCAGTCGGCGGCGATCCACTGCGGCACCAGCGCGTCGAGGGCTTGCTCGACCTTGCTGCCCACCAGCTCGTCCACCACCCACCAGGAGATCTCGCCGTCCGCGCCGGCCCTCTCCGGTGGGTCGATGTAGACGCAGCCGAGCAGAGCTGTCTCCGCCGCGTCGAACAGCGCGTAGTTGAAGGACTGGTGCGCGGCGATCTCGTTCGCGTGCCGCAACAGGTCGGCCTGGTCGGCCTCGTAGGTCATGGTGGCCGCGGGCCAGCCCCAGGCCGGGCCGAAGATGGTCCACAGCCGCTCGCGCGAACCCATCACAGCCGGATAGTCGAGCGGGGTGTCCGCCTCCCGGATCGGCCGCAGGTGATGACCACCGCCCGGCAGCGGTACCAGGACGGGGTGGACGAAGTCATCGGGAAGCCAGCTCATGGCGCCCGACCGTAGCAGCGCGCGGCCGTCCGCTCCCCTGGATTTTCCCCGTATATCGCCAGGCCCTGCTCTCATGCCGGGCAGGGCCCGCGCGATCACCCGATCGAGACTCCCAGCGTGATGTCGTCATGGTGGGGCGAGCACGAGCCCAGTTCCGGTGAGGCAGCCGTCGAGAACGTCGTGGCGGTACTGGAGCTGACGTGGGCCCGCCGGACGGCGGCGATCAGGTCGTGCGGGTCGGCGAAAGCGCGGTTGGCCGTGGTGCGCCGCAGTACCGACCAGATGCCCTCGACTGGGTTGAGGTCCGGTGCGTAGGGCGGGAGTTGGTAGACGGTGAGCCGTCCCGTTCGGCGATATAGCGGCGCATCCCAGCTGTCAGGTGGGTGTTCAAGTTGTCCCAGACCAGCACGATCGGACCGCCGAGTTGCTGGTGCGCGGTCTGGATCAGGTCGCGGTAGTCCTTCCAGGAGAAGCTCTTGCGCCCGTCGGGCCGGGCATCCGGGCAGGGCCGGTAGATCAGCCGCGAGCGTTCGCCGGGTTTGTAGCAGGTCAGCGCGGCCACCGATAAGCAGCGACGGGAACGGCCCCGCACGCGCACGACGCGAGTGTGACCGCGGCGGGACCAGGTCCGGGTGGTCGGCGGCGTCATCGAGAGGCTCTGTCAAGATTTCCGTGACGGGGTGACAGAGCGTCATTCCGGTGGCATGGTCTGCCGTGTGTGATGACTTGCTGGGCATCGTGTTCCCGCACCTGGAGAAGGTACGGGTGGAACACGTGGGGGTGGCGGACGGTGTGGTGTGGGTCAAGGCCCGCACTCTGGACGATGCGCTTGCATGTCCGTCGTGCGGTGTCTGCTCATACCGGGTCCACAGTCGGTATCGGAGACACCTGGCGGACGCCGCCGTGGGCGGGTGTCCGGTGGTCGTCGACCTGTCAGTGCGGCGGTTGTTCTGCGACGTTGCTGATTGTGGGCTCGTACGTTCGCCGAACAGGTCGAGGGCCTGACCGTCCGCTACGGACGTCGCACTGTGGTGCTGGTGGCCCTGGTGCAGGCGATTGCCCTGGCACTTGCCGGCCGGGCAGGCGCCCGGCTTGCCGCCGTTCTCCACATCGTCCTCAGCAGAGTGACGTTGTTGAACGTGCTGATGGCGCTGCCGGATCCGTGCCCTCCCTCACCGCGGGTGCTCGGGATGGATGACTTCGCCACCCGCCGCGGGCGCAGATATGGGACGGTGCTGGTCGACGTCGAGTCCCATGCCGTCCTCGATTTGCTGCCCGGCCGGGAGAAGGAACCTGTCGCTGTCTGGCTCGCCGGACACTTGGGGATCGAGGTGATCTGCCGGGACCGGGCCGGCGCCTATGCCGAAGCGGCCCGGGCAGGCGCTCCGGGCGCGCTGCAGGTGGCCAACCGGTGGCACTTATGGGACAACCTGGCCACAGCTGTCGAACGCACGGTGATCGCTCACCGTCCTTGTCTGCAAAGTCCTGAGGTGAGTACCCTTCAGCTCGGCGCATGGCCGCGGCTCCGCCCTCGACGCTCAATCCGGACACGGGCGCGGAGAAGTGGCTGGCCACCCGGACACGAGAGCGGCACAGGGCAGTTCACCGACTGCCGGCCCGCGGATGGACGATCAGCGCCATCGCCCGGGAGCTGGGACTTGCCCGACACACCGCAGAACGCTATGCCCACTGCAAGAGCCTTGACGGCCTCATCGAAGGCGCCCTTCGCACCACACGTCTGGACGCCTTCAAGCCCCACCTGATCCGGCGCTGGAACGAAGGTTGCACCGTTGCCGCACGTCTCTTCCGGGAGATCCAGACTCAGGGCTACCCGGGCCGGACCCCGCAAGCGGTGCGACGCTATCTCCGGCCGCTTCGCACCAGCCTCGGCTCCATCCGGTCGCCGGCCCCGGTGCTCAAACCGCAGCAGGTCACCAACTGGATCATGTGGAACCCCCAGCACCTGCGCGAGGACGAAGAACGCCAGCTGAGTGAAGTACTCACCCGGCGGCCGGAGTTGACTCCCGTCCGCAGCCACGTGCATGCCTTCGCACGGATGGTCTGCGACCTCGGCGGAACCAGCCTGCCGGCATGGACAGACGCCGTCCACGCCGACGACCTACCCTCCCTTCACGCCTTCGCCGACGGTCTCCGGCGTGATCACCAGGCTGTCACCGCGGGCCTCACGCTGCCCTGGAGTTCCGGCCCTGTCGAAGGCCACGTCAACCGGATCAAGATGCTGAAGCGACAGATGTATGGGAGAGCCGGTTTCGCACTACTCCGCAAACGAGTCCTCCTGGCCTGACCGGGACCACGCTCCGTCACCCCGTCACGGAAATCTTGACAGAGCCCATCGAGAACCCGGCCTCGTCCTCGAAGACGATCCAGGCCCCGAGCGCCGCCGCGGTCCTTCCACCTGCGGCCACACGTCCTTCTTCCAGAGCCCGACCGCATGCTCGTCGCGTTCCAGCGCGCGCCGGGCCGGGCTCTGCCACGACCAGCCGTGACGGTGCAGCAGCTGCCACACTCCCGCGATCGAGCAACTGACCTGGAACTGGCGGCCGATCAGCTTTGGACGCGTTCCAGCATCCACCGCTGATCTTCCCAGCCATGCGCGGCCGGCCCTTTGGCCAGCTCCGCTTCCAGCAGGGCGACCCGTTCGTCCGACACCTTCGGCAACTTGGCGGGCCCCTTCGACTTCAGACCCTCCATGCCGCATTCCCGCCAGTTGCGGCGCCATTGCTCCACCGAACGCTCGCTCACCCGCAGGTCCTTGGCGATGTCCGAGGACCTGTCACCTCGTGCGAACCTCCGCCCGGCCTCCAGCCGGATCCGTTCACGTGCAGCCCACCGCACGCCGTGAGGCCCCCACCATCCGCGTACCGCAATACACCGACATACCGCAAGGATCACCCAACGTCACCACCCGAAGGCAACCCGAAAAGGTCAGTAATTGGCCATGGGCATGGATCGAGATCGAGGGACCTGGGCATCGCGGAGGTGTTCGGGGCGGCTCTCGGCCTGTGGGCCGGAAGCCCGATGGGCAGCCCGGATGGCGAGGAGAACGTTCGTCATGGTCGATGTCACCGAGATCTACGTCCACTGGTTCGCGGGCTGCTCGAAGCGTGAGCTGGCCGCGTCGCTGGGGGTGGACCGCAAGACGATCAGAAAGTATCTGGCGCCGATGGAGGCCGCGGGGATCACCCCGGGCGAGCCGCCAATGGGTGAGGCGAACTGGGCGAAGCTGATCAGGGTCTGGTTTCCCGAGCTCTCCAATTCGCGCCTGAGGCAGCTCATCTGGCCGGAGATCGACCAGCACCGCGACTACATCCAGAACTTGCCGGGGACGGTGACGGTGACCACGATCCACCAGCAGCTTCGAGACGAGCACAAGCTGGAGGTGTCGATCTCCGCTTTCCGGCGCTGGATCCACGCCACTCTGCCCGAGGAGACCAGAAGGTCGCAGTTCACGGTCCTGCGCGATGACATCGAGCCGGGCGAGGAAGCCCAGATCGACTACGGCTTCTGGGGCGGTGAACCGACCCTCGGACCGGCAAGCGACACCGGGCCTGGGCCTTCGTGACCACCCGCCGCCGGCCCTCCGACCTCGCGAAGACCTCACCCGCGGTACCCAGTTCGGCTGAGCAACAGCAGGTCACAACCAAGATCAATAATCAGGCGCAACAGCTACAGCACAGGAGAGGCCCCGGGAATGCCGGATGCCATGACTGGCCCGTGGGGCTGTGCAGCGAGACCACTATTGGATGAGCGTTCCACGGGCCGCTCGGCCATCTGGATGCCGACCATGGTGGTCTCGCCGTCGAAGCCCGGACAGGACTGCGGGTTACATGTGGCGATGTCCAGGACACCCGCGCTCCTCGCGGGCGTTCCTGGGCAGTTCTTCCGCGGCTGTTCAACGCCACCGCACCCGCCAGTCCCCTGCAGGCCAACCTTGTGAAGAAGCAGTTACCGGATTGCACCGCGCACATCTCCCAGCTGCTTCTGCCTGCAACCAGGTGCCCGGCCAGACGCCGAGAGGGGCTCGCAGCCTATGACTGCGAGTCGGTAGCGACGCGAGCAAGAAGGGTGGCCAGGCGGCCGGGAGCCGACAGGAAGGGCGAGTGGCTCGTCGGCAGGCGTTGGGCGTTTGTAGCCTGGGCGGCGTACTTCTCCTGTAGGGCTACCGGAAACACCTGGTCCTGCTCGCAGACCACGTAGGTGGACGGTACCGTCCACCATGCCGCACGCGTGGTCTTCTGCGTGAGGGACCTCAGGCTTTGTGGGACCAGCTGCCCGATCGCTCGCTCAGCATCGGCATCCGCCAGGTCCCCGTAGAACATTGCGCGTGGGTCGGCGAACAGCGGGGCGACGCCGCTCACATCCTCGGGTACGGGAATGCCGTGGATGCTGCTGGCAGACTCTCCCTCGGTCGGCATGTAGGCCGCCAGATACACCACGCGGGCGACGTTGGAGTGATCCCCGACCACCTCAGTGACCGGGAGGCCACCGTAGGAGTGAGCGACAACCACCACGGTGCCCTCCATACGCCGCAGCCGGGCGGCTATCTCTTCGGCATCGTCATACAGTCCCGCGCTGGGATCGCGCTGCTCTCCTGCGCTAGGCAGGTCGATCGCCTCGGACCGCCAACCGGTCGCGGCGAGTTCATCTTGCAAGGGCGCCCAGCACGTGGATCGGTGCCAGGCACCATGCACGAAAAGGAAAGTCACGCGACCATCAAGCTTAGACACAACAATGCTCCTTCATTAAGTCAAAAAACACAGATCGGCGAGATAAACCCTAGGCAGAGAAACTCGATTCCGTGAAACCCGAGGCATGAAAAATTTCAGGCCGACCCATAGAAAAACCGAATAAAGGAGAAGTTGCCGTCAGGCGGGGAGCGGATCGTGAACAGACAGGACCGCGCGCACGCGGTGGACCGCGAGAGGGGTATGTCGCTCGGGGTGCCGGCCGCAGGATGCCTTCGGTGCTCGCCGACCGGGCGGACCAGGTCCTCCACCCCGCACCCACACCGATCAGCCATTCGCCAGCGGTACATGCAGCAGCACCGGGTTGCGCGTCCGCGCGTCGCAATGCAGCCGGTCAGCCGCTGCCTGCCCGGCTTGTGCGGGACGACAGCGGGACGCTGATCATCTGGCTGCTCTTCCCTCCATGCCAGCGGCTGGCTCACTGAGCGAGGACGCGACAACGCCGCATGTGGGGGCGGGACAGGCATGGCGATCATGCCCGATGCAGCCGCCAGACCGACAAAAGCTGCGGGGAAGCTCTAAGCAGTGGTTGTGTGGAGTGCGGAAGCGCCCTCCGACGCAAGGAGTGCTTATGCCCATCGCACCCCGTCACATATCGGTGCTGCCTGGAAAAGGCCTCCATGAGCCGGAGCGATCCGGGTGCGCTGGGGTCTGCTCACAACAGGCCGAGGGCATTCGCCGGGCAGCGGCACATTACCTGCCCCTTCGTGCGGGGCTCTGTGCTGCTGTCGCGGCAACGCACTGCGATGCCTCCGCCGCTTGCCCACCTGGCCGGGAGTCTGTGACCGCCAGGGCTGCAGACCGTCGTCGAACGACGCGAAGAACAGCTGCGGATCAGCCCCGATCGTGAAACGAGAGAGCCATGACCGAAACACGCGAAAACCAGGGAAGCGCCGGCTACGACGTGATCGTGCTGGGCGCCGGTCCGGTGGGCCAGAACGTCGCCGACCACGCCCGCGCCGCCGGCCTCACCGTAGCCGTCGTGGAACGCGAACTCGTCGGCGGCGAATGCTCCTACTGGGCCTGCGTCCCCAGCAAGGCCCTGCTGCGGCCGGTGATCGCGGTCGCCGATGCCCGTCGCGTGGACGGTGCCCGGCAGGCCGTCACCGGAGAGATCGACACCGACCAGGTCTTCGCCCGCCGCAACCGCTACGTCACCGACTGGGACGACACCGGACAGGTCAAGTGGGTCAAGTCCATCGGCGCAGACCTGTTCCGCGGCCACGGCCGAATCGACGGCCCTCGACGAGTCACCGTCACCCGGGACGACGGTGCGCACCACACCCTCACGGCCCGGCACGCCGTGGCCGTCGCCACCGGAAGCCGACCGGACCTGCCAGACATCCCCGGCATCGAAGATGCTCGGCCCTGGACGAACCGACAGGGTACCGACTCCAGTACCGTGCCCGACCGGCTCGCCATCGTGGGCGGCGGCGGGGTCGGCGTCGAGATGGCCACCCTCTGGCAGGGCCTGGGTTCCCAGGTCACCCTGCTCGCCCGCCGCCGCCTCATCCCCCGCATGGAACCCTTCGCAGGCGAGCTGGTCGAGGGCGGCCTCACCGACGCCGGTGTCGACGTGCGGACCGGCGTCCAGGTCACCGCGCTGCACCGCCCGGATGCCAAAGGACCTGTCACCCTCACCGTCGACGACGGCAGCGAACTAGAGGCCGACGAAGTCATGTTCGCCACCGGCCGCACCCCCAACACCGACGACATCGGCCTCGAGACGGTCGGCGCCACACCCGGCACCTGGCTGGACGTGGACACCACCTGCCTGGTCCGTGACGTGGAAGGCGCATGGCTGTACGCACTCGGCGACGTCAACCACCGCGCCCTGCTCACCCACCAAGGCAAATACCAGGCCCGGACCGCAGGCGACACCATCGCCGCCCGCGCCGCCGGCCGCCCGTTGGACGACGCCCCCTGGGGCGACCACGCCACCACCGCCGACCAGCACGCCGTCCCCCAAGCCTTCTTCACCGACCCCGAAGCCGCCGCCGTAGGCCTGACCGCCCAACAGGCGGCTGACGCGGGCCACCGCATCAAGACCATCGACGTCGACCTCAACGCCGCCCAGGGCGCCAACCTGTACGCCGACGGCTATCAGGGCCACGCCCGGATGGTCGTCGACCTCGACCGGGACATCCTGCTCGGTGTGACCTTCGTCGGGCCCGCGGTCAGCGAACTCCTGCACTCGGCGACCATCGCGGTCGCCGGCGAAGTACCGCTCAAACGGCTACGGCACGCCATCGCCTGCTTCCCGACCATCAGCGAGATCTGGCTCTTCCTCCTCGCGGCCTACCAGCACGAGAACGTCTGAGCCACACTCAGTCGGCCGGCAGCCGGATGCCGAACTCTGCCTCGAGGCAGTCCCAGGCGGCGGGGTCCGCGTAGCGGTTCTGGGCCGGACAGCCCTGCCACGGTGCGCTCCACCATCCAACGGTGCTGACCAAGGCGCTGGGAGGATTCGATGCCCCGGCGCGCGATGCGACGCGGTGTGATGTTGCGGGAGCGGAGCCATGCGCGTAGCTGGTCGAAGTCGTAGCCCTTGTCGCCGTGCAGCTTGGTCGGTCGACGACGGCGCGGCCCGCACCGGGACCGGATGGGTGGGATGCCGCGCACCAAGGGCTCCAGCCTTTGGCTGTCGTGGGCGTTCGCCGCCGAGATGCCGATGGAGAGGGGCCGACCGGTCCGCTCGGTGATCAAGTGGATCTGGCGGTCAGGTCGGGGCGCTCGTCCATCACCGGGTGCAGGCAGGCCACCGAGGCACTCGACCGCGCAGTGCTGTCACTGTGAGACAGGGCGATGTCAGCGACGAGGCGTCGATCGCGGCCTTGGCCAAGGACGTCGGCAGTGTCGATCACGCGGTCTCGATGGTGTCCGCACGGGCTCTGGGCATGACGAGTGAGCTCAGCCCGGAGGCCATCTTGCTGGTCGTCCCACACGAAGGTCGTCCGGCCCGATCAGCTGGCCAAGCACTTCGCGCCTAGGAGTCCACAGGCGGGATCGGCCGTGCTGTTCTCGAGCGTGTCGGCGCTCGAGCCCGATCCCGGGTTTCTGACCTTGGCAGCCACCAACGGATCGGTGAACGTCATCATTGGGTCACCGACCGAGGGGCTCGCGCCCCTGCGCGCCAATACTGTCCACCAGGGACGATCGACACAGGTGCCTGGGATGTTCCGCGCAACAAGAAGGAAGCCTGCGACGCACGCGGCCGTGTACCGCGCACCTGGCCATCGCCGGACTCATAGGTGGTCGGGCCGTCAGGCCGCCGTATTGACGACTGGCAGACCACGGCGCCGTAGATCCGCCAGGAACTTGGAGACCAGGGCGTCTGAGGGTGTCGACGTGATCGCGACAACGCCGCGGTGGATCCGAGGTTCGAAACGTCGCACCACTCCGGCGGGACGGGTAGTGAGTGCGGATGCGGGCACGATGGTGACACCCATTCCGGCCCCGGCCAGTTGGGCTGCAGTCCGGGGGCTACGGGTGCGCAGGACGGGCGTGAGAGACACCTGGTGGGCGGAGACAAACTGATCGACCCATGCCGCGTTGCCGTTGTCCGGGGTGTAGTGAACGAACGGTTCGTCGAGGAGCTCATCGACCGTGACAGAGGGCTGGTTCGCGAAGCGGTGGTCACCGGCGGCTACCACGACCATCTCCTCGTCCCCCAGGTGCTCGAGGTAAGCGGTGGTCCCCGTGGGTTCGGGCCCAACGACCAGATCGGCTTCTCCGGCCATGAGGATCTCGACCATTCTGTCGCTGCTGGTGAATTCCATCAGGTCCAGCTGGACGTCGGGACGCCTGGTCCGCCAGCGCCGCAGGATGGGCACCAGCAGCCAGACCGTCATCGTCTCGGCGCAGGCCAGCCGAAGCCGACCCGCCCGGCCGGCGCCCACGTCACGCCCAGCCTGCACGGCTCGCCCGGCCGCGCTCAACGCCGCCCGCGCCTCGGCCGCGGCGGCCATTCCGGCCGCAGTGACCCTCACTCCCCGAGACAGCCGTTCCACGACCGGCGTATCGAGCTCTCTTTCCAGGGCCGCGATCTGATGGGACAGAGCCGGCTGGGACAGGTGCAGGGCTGCTGCCGCTTTCGTCACCGAACCCTTGTCGACGAGCGCGACCAAGCACTCGAGCGCTCGCAAAGTAGCCATTCGCCAAATCTAAGCGAGACCGCACATAGTTTCATAACCCGAATTCTTCTGCGGACCGTGAGGAACCCCAGACTCGACTCCGGACCGTCCCCGTCCAAGAGCCAGGCAATCGCCCACTCGCTATCGAGCGCAACAGAGATCACGCGTCGCAAGGCACGCCTCCCTCCCATGCCCAGGGACCTTTGCTGAGCCGACAAAGCCCCTGCGCTTGGCGGATCAGGCCACTTGCCCGCCCGGGACCGCTGCCCCTTGTCGGATGCGCCGGGACATGAGTACAGACCGGGCGGTGCTCGCCGATGGCAGACAGCCTGGACCGTTCGACCGCCTGTCCGGCGGCCGGCGGGCACGCTCTCAGATCTTGCTGCCGGAGCTGCACGCGACGGCGCTGCGCGTAACCCATCCGGGCGGCCTCGCCGTCGACCGTCATGATCAGGTGCTCGGCTCGTCGACTGCCTGCGCCGCCGGGCGGATCCTCGGTTGGGCCACCAAAATCAGCAGTCCTGGACGGTGCGTTCGTCCGCACCGAGCCCACAAACTGCTGCATCACCCCGAGACCGCCGCTGCCCGAAACGGTCCCGTCGTGCGGCTTGAGCTTCCCGGAGCATTGGGGTCTTCGAGGTGAGCATCAAGGGCGTCACGGATTGCTGTGCGCAGGCGCCCGTGGCGATCCAGCGACGCCCTCTCGGATACAAAGCCTGCACCGGGCTGGCATGACACCCGCCCGATTGGGCGCGAGGCCTTGCGGGGGGCGTAAGAGCCTTCGTCGCCAGTCCACCAACGACTACACCCGCGTTCTGCGGGGCACGGCCGGATCAGGCCTGCTCTGGCGGTCCGGTGTCCCGCCGGGACCTCGCCGACCGACCGCGCCCGACGGCGTCTCCAGAATGAGACTCTCGGGCTGAATCCTGACCCGGAGGGAGCTGTCCGCATCATTTTCTTGGGCGCACACTCGTGCAGGTGGAGCTGAAAGCTCCCCCTGAAAGATCAGATCCGAGAAAGAGACCTGCTATGCCTGAGCTTGCACGTATCGAGCCCGCCACCGCGACCGCGGAGGTTGCGGAGTTGTACGCCGAGATGAAGAAGACGATCGGCGTCATTCCGAACATGGCTCAGTACATGGCCAACAGCCCCGCCGTCCTCAAGGCCTGGCTGAGCCTGTCCGGCACCCTGAACCAGGGTGCGCTGCCCGGTGGGGTGCGCGAGCGCCTGGCACTGAGCACGGCCGAGTTCAACCGGTGCAGCTACTGCCTGTCGGCCCACACGTTCCTCGCCAAGAACGTCGCCAAGCTGGACCAGTCCGAGATCAGCCATGCCCGCAAGGCGGCCTCCAATGACTCGCACGTGGACGCGATCCTCAAGCTCTCCGATGCGATCGCCCGGGGGCGCGGCTCGGTCGCCGAGGAGGACATCGCGGACGCCCGCGAGGCTGGTGTGTCCGACGAGGAGATCGCAGAGATCGTCGCCAACCTCGCCCTGAACGTTCTGACTAACTACTTCAACGTCTTCAACGACACCCCGAGCGAGTACGACCTCGTCACGCCTCGGAACTGACATCCACCGTGCGAACCAACTCGCCACGATGAAGGAGGGCCGGGCCATGGCCAAGGCGAAGAATGTGACAGACGCGACCTTCGATGCGGAT
Organism: Streptomyces sp. NPDC005070; assembly: GCF_053600395.1. Lineage (NCBI taxonomy): Bacteria > Bacillati > Actinomycetota > Actinomycetes > Kitasatosporales > Streptomycetaceae > Streptomyces > Streptomyces sp. NPDC005070. The sequence continues at coordinate 20,357 of NZ_JBSFZS010000095.1, forward strand.
GTTGTGAACTCCGGCAAGACGGTCCTGGTCGACTTCTGGGCCGAGTGGTGCGGACCCTGCCGCGCCTTCTCCCCGGTCCTCGACCAGATCGCGGCCGAGCATCCCGACGACATCGTGGTCGTCAAGGTGAACTTCGATGAGAACCCGGTGACCAGCGCGGTCCACCGGATCAGTTCCATACCGACGTTGAAGATCTACCGCGACGGAGCTGTGCACAAGACCCTGGTCGGCGCGATGTCGAAACCGGCCCTGAAGAAGCAGATCGCGGAGTTCCTGCCCGCCTGACGTTCGGGTCCAGTCGGTCGAACCCTTGTTCCGGGGGCGTTTCACGAGCCACGTGAGACGCCCCTTTCGCGCTGCAGGGCCTGCGCCGAGACGACCAGATGCTGCACCGTTCGCTCGCACCGGGATCCGTCAACTCCCGATTGCCCGCCAGATGGATCTTGGTGGACGGCCCGCGCCCGAACCTGACGAGCGCATCGCGACGAACTGCTGCCAGATCATCCCAATCATCATCCTTGGGGTCGATCGGCAGTCGCCCCGTCGATCCTGTTGTGCTGCCGCTGATCGCGGCGGAATCTGGCCGGCGTCGTTCCTACCTGAGCGCGGAACGCCCGTGAGAACGCCGACTCAGACCGGTAGCCGACCTGTCCGGCGATCGTGGCGACCGTGGTATCGGTGGAGCTGAGAAGCTCCGCAGCGGTCATCAGCCGGACCTGTGCGACAAAGGCGCCCACGGTCATCCCCGTCTCCTGCCCGAAGTGACGCAGAAACGTCGCACGCGACATAGCCGCCGCACGGCCGAGTCGGTCGATCGTCCAGTCGCTCGCCGGATCCTTCAGGATGCCGTCGACGGCATCCGCGATGCGGCTGTCGGCAGCTGCAGTCCACAGTGCACTCGTCGTGGTGGCCCCTCGCGAGGTCCGCAGCATCATGGCCAGCAGCACGGTGGAAAGGGCTGCCAGGATCGCAGCCGTGCCCTTGCCTTCGCGCTGCGCCTCCCCCCGCATCAGGGCACTCAGCATCCGCAGCACCTCGTCGCTGTCGGCGGACTGTCCGAAAGAGACGTGCACCGGGTCGGGCAGGCTGCGGAACAGCATCGCACCAGCTCCCGCGTCGAACGTGTAGTGCCCGCAGAACAAGTCGATGACGGCCGCCCCACCGCGCTCACTCCGCTTGGTCACGAACGCATCGCCGGGCGTCTCGGTCGTTCCGCGAACACGGCCCCGCCCGCCGGTGAGCACCCGGTGCGAGGCCCCACTCGGGATCAGGACGACATCTCCGGGCCGCATCTGCAGCAAGGCGGCGCCCACTTGCATCTGGCACTCACCTTCCAGCAGCACATGGAACGGTGCCTCCAGTTCACGGCCCCGGGCGACATCCATCCGCGTAGCCCCGCCCAGCAGGCAGCGCGTATCAAGAGTGGCCCTGAGCCGCGCCAGGCGCAGCAACCGGCTCACAGCATCCATAGTGAGACTCTCAGACTAAGAAATGCAATAAAACAGCCTATTCATACCATCCATCGCCACACTGCAAGTGTGAACACCGCAACCACTCTGGCAGCAGACGTTCTGATCGTCGGCTTCGGCAAGGGCGGCAAGACCGCCGCACACCAGCTCGCCGACGCCGGCCGACGCGTCATCCTGATCGAGCAGCCCGAGAACATGTACGGCGACACCTGCCCGAACGTTGGATGCGTCCCGACAAAGATGCTGGTCCACTACTCGAACGAAAAGCGCACTGGACGGCGCGAAGAAGTCCTTCGCCAACTCCATCGCCGGCGTCCGCGCTCTGACTTCCGGGCGGGCAACTTCGAGTCGCTCGATGGCAAGGACACCGCCGCCGTCATCACCGGCACCGCCCGCTTCATCGACCCCCACACGGTCACCATGGGCGAGGACGAGGACCTCATCAGCGTTACCGCGCCGACGATCCTGATCAACACCGGCTCCGAGAGCGTCGTTCCGTCTGTCCTGGGCCTGGCAAACAGCCCGCACCAGGGAGCAGCACCGACCTCATCCGCGCGAGCGACCTTCCCGAGCACCTCGTGGTCATCGGGGGCGGCTACCTCGGGCTCCGGCGGCTGCTGACGAAGGCCGAGAAGGCGAGGTGCTGCCGGCCGGAAAGATCTTCCTGCCGCCGTTGGTTGGGGTGTCGCTGTGAGCCCAGCTACAGGACGGAGGCATGCGGTCGTGCGTACGTTCTCTCGGTGGATCACTCATATCGGGCATGCCTGCGAAGTGGCGGTTCTGTGCCGGACTGCACCAGACTGGTCACATGGAGTGCAAGCTCGAGGTCGTCATCCTGCCCGTGAACGATGTCGATCGCTCTTTGGCCTTCTACACCGAGCGGCTCGGGTTCAACCTGGACGTCGATTATGGTCCCAGCACCGTTTTCCGTGTCGTGCAGCTGACGCCTCCAGGTTCCGCATGCTCGGTACAGATCGGAGTCGGTCTCACCGACGCCGAGCCCGGTTCGGTGCGGGGTCTGTATCTGGTGGTCCCCGATCTTGAAGCGGCGTGGGCAGAGCTGGCGGAGCGCGGCGTCAGCATCGGGGAAATCCGGCACAAGGCGCCTCTGGACGCATGGCAGGGCGGCTTCGAGCCCGGCGTCGACCAGGAACGCCGTGACTATGCGAGCTTTGCCGAGTTCACGGACCCCGACGGCAACGTGTGGACCTTGCAGGAGCGCGGATTTCGTCCCTCGTGAGGCCTGTCGGCACCGGCTGCCTGACGTCGTGTACAGCACCCTGGAGCCGTGACGCCTCGCCCCACGATGGTGCCTTTCAGCGAGGGTCTGCAGATTCGTTGAGGCGAGGGTGCCCGAGGGAAACACCGAAGCCTGGGGCCGTCGGCGCGGTCGCTTTGTCTTCATGAGCGCCTCAGGGGAACCCGTCTACGCGCCTCCCGCGCGGGAACCCGATTCCCTGTCGATTGTCACGCTGGCACCCGGGGTGCCAGGGATGAGCTGACTGGGCTCTGGAGACATGCCACAAGGTTGCCCGCGAAGTAGCGTTCCTTGGCGGAGGCTGGGGCGATGACAGAGCATGTTCAGGAACCAGGAGGGCCGTCGCCGTTCGGCGAGGAGCGCGATCCTGCCCGGGTGGTCGCGTTCAGCGATGCCGTCATGGCCATTGCCATCACACTGCTCGTCCTGGAGATCCGCCCCCCGCACGACACCCGCCATCTGCTGCACGACCTGGCCGAGCTGTGGCCGTCGTACCTGGCCTACGCTGTCACCTTCATGCTGATCGGGCAGGTGTGGGCCAACCATCACATCATGTTCGACCACATCCGCAGCGCTGACCAGATGGTGCTGTTCCTCAACACCGTGCTGCTTATGGACATCGCGTTTCTGCCGTTCGCCGCCTCCATCCTGGCCGAGGCGTTCCGTGACGGAGAGGGGCAGCGCACCGCTGTCGTCCTTCACGGCATCGCGTTCGAACTCGCGGCCGTTCTGTTCAACGTCATCTGGTGGTACGTCCGTTACGACCGTCGGCTGCTCGCCACCACCATTGACGCGGCCGGTGTGAGGGCCATCAGTCGGCGCTTCCGGCTTGCCCTTGTCTGGCTCGGCATCGGGACCGTGCTTGGTGCCCTGGTTCCCGTACTCGGCGTGGCCGTGATCTCTGCCTTCGTCCTGTACTACTGGCTTCCCATCACCGGCGAGATCGCCAGGGCGAGGCGTCGGCGCGATCGCGGGAGGCAGACATGACCGCCGCGGCCTTATCCGCCTGCGCCGTCGCGGGTGCGCTGGTAGTGGCGCCTGGCTTTCATGCGGTTGCCGCAGACGGCCATCGCGCACCAGCGGGCCTTGTTGGTCTTGCTGTGGTCGATGAGGAACAGTCGGCACTCCGGGTTGGCGCATGGCCGCAGCCGGCCGGGCATCGCCTCCTGTAGTTCACTCCATGCCAGGACAGCTTTGACCGCCATCCGACGCTCTGCCGGGGCCTCCACCTCCCACAACACCCCTGCTGACGACAGGTGAGGGTGGGAGGTGACGCCCTTGAGGAGCGGCGCCAGCGACACAGCAGGGCGGCTGCCCCAAACCACGTCCTGCAGGACATTGCGCGCCTTGAGGAGGTGTCGGTGCTCTCCTGCGGTGCCGTTGCCGTCGTGGGCCTGCTGCCAGGACCTGGCCGCTTCCGGATCTGCCAACTGGTCCTGGACGACGCCGTTGACCACTGGCGTGCTGTTGAGGAGCTCCAGCAGTGCGTCCTGCTGTTCTCGGTCGGTCACCATCATCCACCTAACCATACACGTTCACTTTACAGGTTACATAACCAGAGGTCACTCTAACCAGAAAAACTAGTTTGATCAGTTATCTCAACCCCACCGAGCAGCCCCACCACCCGAACAGCCAGGAGGCGGCAGAAGGGCGGCGATCCGCAACCGCGCACAAAACACCACCAGCGCCCCCGAGGCGCGACACGGACCCTGCGTCCAGTGACCGCCGCCAGCTACGCGGGCCACCTCGCCGAATGGTCGCGCTTCGACGACACGCGCAAGCGTTGACCAAGCCGTGCTGCCGGACGAAGCAGGCGCCGCCACCTTGACAGTCACCTCACCTGACCCGACGCACCCCACCTGCGAGGCAACGCGACAGGCGCGGCCGCTCCCTGCATGAGGCCGACCCCGACCGCCTCAGGCCGGGCCGGCCACGAGAGCCCGCGAAGTCGGCCAGACACCCCGTGCGGCACGAGGCGCAGCAGGCGGCATCGGCCGCCGAGGTGAAGGCCAGGTGGGCGGCTGCGCTGGCTGGCACCCCTCGACAGGCGGAGCCTAAAGGACAGGGCGCCCTACACCCTCCCGTGCGCAGGCGGCACCCGGCAACAGGTGCAGACTAACCACATAAAGCTGCTTGACAGGTTAGCTCAACCGTGCTCGACTGGGCATGTAACCACTAAGACGCAAGAGAAGGGTTATAGAAATGATCTCTGCAGTCCACCACCGCGCGACCACCGTCAACGGTCTTGAGGTCTTCTACCGGGAAGCGGGCGACCCCACGGCACCCGCCGTCGTCCTCCTCCACGGCTTCCCGACCAGCTCGCACATGTTCCGGCACTTGATCCCGGCACTCGCCGATCGCTACCACGTGATCGCCCCCGACCACATCGGCTTCGGCCAGTCAGCGATGCCCGCTCTTCAGGACTTCCCCTACACCTTCGACGCACTCACCGAGGTCACCTCCGGCCTGCTCCAGCAACTGGGCATCAACCGGTTCGCGATGTACGTCCAGGACTACGGTGCTCCCATCGGCTGGCGTCTCGCTCTTCAGGCCCCGGACCGCGTCACCGCGATCATCACCCAGAACGGCAACGCTTACGAAGAAGGCTTCGTCAAGCCCTTCTGGGACGGCGTGTTCGCCTACGCCAAGGCTCCGGGACCCGACACCGAAGCCCCCCTGCGCGGTGCCCTGACCCCCGAGATCACGCGCTGGCAGTACGTGAACGGCGTCGCCGACCCCAGCCTGGTCAGCCCCGACAACTGGATCCATGACCAAGCCCTGCTCGACCGCCCAGGCAATGACGAGATCCAGCTGAAGCTCTTCCGCGACTACCCGACCAATGTGGACCTCTACCCTCAGGTTCACCAGTATTTCCGTGACTCCCAGGTCCCGTTGCTAGCGGTCTGGGGAGCCAACGACGAGATCTTCGGCCCCGACGGAGCCACGGCGTTTGGCCAGGACCTGCCCGACGCCGAGATTCACCTGATCGAGTCCGGGCACTTCGCCCTGGAGAGCCACCTCGAGACGATCACCGAACATATCCGCGACTTCCTCGCCCGCGTCCTCGCCTGACGCACAAGGAACCGGAACAGTTGCGGACCATCGCCTCCCCCTCCCCCCTCCCGCAGCCGGCAAGGACCCTCCATGCGTCACTTCGCCCAACACAGCTTCAGCGCCACCCCGCAGACCGTGCGCACCGCCCGCGAATTCGCGATGCGGGCTCTCGACACCTGGGGCGGGTGTCAGCGCCGCGACGACATCCGGACATGCGTCTCGGAACTGGCAGGCAACGCCGTCCAGCACGGAAGCGCAGACGGCCGGGACTACCTGGTCCGACTCGTCCGGCATCCGTACTGCCTCCACGTCGAAGTCGACGACTGCGCGCTCGACTCCCGTATCCGCATCCCCTCCCCCTCACCGGACCGGGAGAACGGGCGAGGCATCCACCTCGTGCAGGAACTGTGCGACGACTGGGGAGTACAGCTCCGCACAGAGGACGCCAAGACCGTCTGGACATGCTTCCACCGTCCTGAGGCGCCTGTATCACGCTGCTCCCGCACGCCCTGATCGATGCCACCACCCTGGAGTGCTGCCACTCAACGCACCCCGCAACTCGAAGGAACCACCATGGGACTGTCCTGGCAGCAAGGCCCCCTCTCCGCCAGCGCGATCGGACACTTCCTCACCCCAGACCCGCTCCCCGAGCGAATCCTGTTCGCCGAGCGGCTGCGCCGCCGCATGCGCGTGAAGTTCAACGACACCTGGATCGCCGACAGTGAGAACGTGATTCTGCTCCACGAACCAGGCCGCTACCCCGTCGCCTACTTCCCCCGCGAAGACATCAATGACCAGGCGCTGGCCCCCAGCGGCAAGATCACCCGCCACAAAGACCTTGGCGACACCGCCTGGCATGCGGTGCACGCCGGGGACAAAATCACCGAGCGCGCAGCCTGGGAGTTCACCTCACTGCCCGGCTACGCCGCCGAACTCCAGGGCCGCATCGCCTTCGCCTGGCGAGCGATGGACTCCTTCTACGAAGAAGAGGAACGCATCCTGGGCCACGCCGCGGACCCGTACCACCGCATCGACATCCGTGACACTTCCCGCACTCTGGAAGTCCGCCTCGGCAACGTCGTGATCGCCCGTTCCGAGCACCCCGTCGTTCTCTACGAGTCCGGCTTCGCCCCACGCTGGTACGTACCGCGCGCTGACATCGACGAAAGCCGGCTGAACCCCGTCGAAGGCCAGACGTTCTGTCCCTACAAGGGCTTGTGCGACTACTACGACATCGGCGAGGCCCACCGCGCCGCCTGGTCGTACCGCAATGCCTACCGGGAGGTCGACCGGATCGGAGACATGGTTTCGTTCGAAGCGGACAAGGTCGACGTCTACCTCAACGGCACACGACTGCATCTCGAACCCGGGCAGGGCGTCGTCCCCCACGGCGTCGACCGCGGCCTGGACGCCGACGAGCCCAAAGCCCGCTGACATCGGATAGCCCCATTTGCTTGACCTGCGAGATGCGCCGAGATTCCAGCCGGAAGGTGCGGGGCGCCTGCTTGTGAAGCCGACGGATCGCCCGCCGATCGTGGCGGGTGGGTCAACCGAGGGGCAGACGACTGTCAGAGGGGACGGTCGGGCCGGCATTGCGTTCGTCAGGCAGACGGACAGGGTGCCGGTGCCGCCAATGGATGCCTGGCGGGGCTTCGGCGAACAGGCAGGCGCCCTCCAGTCGCACATGGTCCAGGTGCACCGTCCCGATGAACAGGCACTGTGACAAGTCGACATCGGCGAGCACCAGGTGGGCGGCATCTACCCCGCGCAGCGGGGCTATCCGCACCGGACGCGTCCCCCAGAAGCCCTTCCGCCAACTGTGTGCCGTCCGAGAGCGCGAAAGGCCCGGCTCTGCGGCGATCGTCAGGCCACCATCTGCAGTGGCTGGGCGCCCGGCACCGTGTTCACGCTCATGTCGAGTCCGGCATCCGGCGATCGCAAGCTCTCACCCCCACCTGGTTGCTGAGCGCGAAGTTCGCCCCGAACCAGGCCTGGTGCACCCTGCTCGCCCTCGCCATGGACCTGCCCCGGCTGAGTAAGAGCCGCCGCCCCAACGTCCCGGCAACGCCCTCGACTCAGGGAAGCCGACGCGCACGGGCGCCCGCCTCGGCATCGACGTCGAAGTCGTCCAACGCGAGCCGGGCGTCAAAGGCTTCAAGGTGATCCCTCGACGCTGGGTCGTCGAGCGGACCTTCGGCCGGCTCATGCACCACCGCCGCCTGGCCCGCGACTACGAAACCCACCCCCACCGCTCCGAAGCCATAATCCACATCGCGATGATCGACCTCATAAGCCGCAGACTCACCCGCGAATCCACCCCCAACTGGCGCAACACCTGAACCTCGAGCCAAACAACCTCGCCAGGACAAAACGCTCATTGACGCTTCCACGAACGCTTCCCGCCGGACACGGCGATGCAGCACACTCATGACAACGGCCTTCGGTTGATCCCGTATCTCTGTGACGGAGCACAGGATCAAGCGAAGGCTGTTGCCATGTCTGGCAAATGCCCAGGTAAGCAGCCAAATTCGAGGCGCATTTCGACACCGCTAGTGCTGTGACCGCGAAGGTTCACCGGGTCCGGGCGGTCAGGGTGAGCTCCGAGTTGGGATGGCCTGGTCGGTGGTGTAGCAGACTGTCGTGCCCCCGGCTCTGCGACGATTGCTGAGTGAGCAAGCAAGAGTGGGACACATTGACCAAGTCTGAAGAAGCCTTCATGGTCAATTCTTATGAGATCGACATCCTGCCTGGTGTCTGGGGCGATCTCGACGAAGCCGATCAGTCCCGACCGGTCAACGAGCTGGCGGGAATCTTGCTCGCTCTCATCGATCGTGGGTGGATCGAGGTCCGCCGACTCGCGCCGTGGACCTCCCCTTCCGGGGAGGCCGGCTTCCAGCCCGGCGAGCTGGTGCCTCGTGATCAACTTCCGGCGATTCTCGAAGACGCGGCCAACTGGGAGTATCCCGAAGACGGAGACTGGATCGGCACGTTGACCCTGGTCGAGACCGAAGCGGGAAAGAAGATCACTCGTCTTTCTCCCGAGGAGATGGCCGAGTAGGCCGTCATGGCGGGAAGCCTCAGGCCGCTGCCAACGGTCGGCCGCCCCAGCGCAGGCCCTTCTCGTTGCGGATGCGGGCTCGTTCGCGGCGTTGGGCGGCCAGGAGGTCGGGGTCGCGGGCGTTGGTATTGCGCCAGCGCAGATGGCGGTGCAGCTCGCGGGTCTGAACGGTGTGGTTGGGGTGGTTCGAGTTGGCCAGGGTGAACTGCCGCAGCGGCCCGAAATGCGCCTCGATCGGATTGGCCCAGGAGGCGTTCGTCGGGGTGAAGCACAGCTCGACGTTGTTCTTCCACGCCCACCGGCGGATCTTGGCGCCCTTATGGGCGGAGAGATTGTCCATGATCACGTAGATCGGAGCGCCGTCGGGGCGGGCGCCACGGATGGACCTGAGCGCGGCCAGGCTGTTGGTGGTGCCCTTGCGGCGGCGGTTGACACCCCAGAGGGTGTCGTCGCCGATGGAGTAGCAGCCGTGGAAGTAGGTCACGCCGTGGGTGCGGTGGTAGGTCGCCGGGACCCGGTCGGGCCGGCCCTGCTCGGCCCAGCAGGATCCGCCGGTCGGGCGTATGCCGAGCGGCCCGAACTCGTCGAACGCGAAAAAGCGGTCAGGGAAGTGGTCTATGACGTGCTCGATCCGTTCCAGTTTGGCATCGCGGTCAGGATCGGTGGACTCTTTCCAGGTCTTGGTCCGCTGGAAGGTGACGCCGCGTCGGGCGAGCAGGCAGCGCAGGGCCTCGCGACCGATGCGGATCACCCGCCCGTGGACTCTGCGGAGGTATGCGGCGAGCTTGCGGATCGACCAGCGGGTGAAGGGCTGGGCGAGTTTGGCCGGGCGGGTGGTGGCCGTCTGAACGACGAAGTCCTCGTCCTCAGAACTGAGTTGGCGGGGACGGCCTCCCGCCCACTGAGGGTCCAGACAGGCCAGGCCGATCTCGTTGAAGCGGTGAATGACGTCGCGCACAGTGTCCTCGTCGGCCGCCACCAGCCGGGCGATCACCGGCACGCGGTTCCCGCCGGCCGAGGCCAACAGCATCATCGCGCGCCGGTAGCGCACCGAGCTGGTGCTCCCCCGCCGCACGATCTGCTGCAGCCGCTGCCCCTCCTGGTCGGTCAGTCTGCGGACTTTGACCGGCTCTGCCACCACGCCTCCATGCACCAGATCGGATCTGTCCCCACATCCAACCGGCCCACGGCCCCTCACCGCCAAGCGCAACCCGGTGAACCATCCCGGTCAGAGCACTAGATAAAGAACAAGCTGAGGGCCCAGGAGTTCCGGACGGCGCTGGCCGACCAGGACTGACGGGCGCCGACCCGTCGCCTCTTTGTCCCTGGCGAGTACCGTCCGGGTACGGGTATCCGACCCGGGGAGCCACCGCGTTGTGGCCCTGGAGTGCGTGGCTCGGAAGGCATGCCCCGGATCTCTACCGTCACGGCGACACCATCAGTCGCCTGTGCGGGCCAGTGAGGCGCCCCAGGTGTAGCTCCCGTTGAAGGGGATGGTCGCGACGACGGCGGAGGTGGCCGTGCCTCCGCTGCGGGGCGATAGGTAGGACGTGATGGTGTAGTCACGACCGAAGGAGGTCGTGAGTTCGTTGCAGACCTTCCAGGTGTAAGGGCCTGCTCCCAGCCAGATCAGCCTGGTGTCGAGGTTGACGCCGGTGATGAATTTGTTCCAGGCGTAGGTTCCTGATGCCAGGTCGATCGTGCGGGTGATGCAATGAGGCATGTTGAAAAGGGGATCGCCCAGACTCAGTTGATCCGTCTGCCGGAGGTAGGCCGTCGGGTAGGTCGTGGCGGACGCCACACCGGCGGACGCCAGGATCGTGAAAGCCACGAAGGCCGCCGCCATCATCCGAGGGATTCGTGCCAGGAGCCGCATAGGGGGAGCCTTTCGCTTGTTCAAACCGCCCAAACGGGCCAACTGATCATCGCATGCCTGGCGAGCGCCTCGGGTGTGCGGAATGGCGCTGTCAAGTTGAGTGCCTGTGCCAGGTCTTTGCATGACAACTCGAGTGGTCTGTTGATGCAGTTCAGGAGCTCTCCTCCTCGACTCGTCGCTTCGGGCGGGCCGGAAACGTCTCGACGAGCACGTCGACCGCGTACTGCTTCACGAGCGAGGCGATGATCTTCCAGCTCGCCGGGTTCAGATGGATGTCGGAGACGTGGAGCACCCGGATCGTGG